>CAVDMZ010000006.1:0-15840 GCA_963610115.1 Duodenibacillus sp. | reverse complement strand
GTATTTGAGGAGCTTTTGGCCGTATTGCAAGCGTAAGAAGGCATTATGATAGAAGTAAAGAACGAGCATGAATTGCAATTGATGCGAAACGCGGGGAAAGTAACCGCGGCCGTGCTCAAGAAGATGACGGAAGCGGCCCGGCCGGGCGTTTCCACTTTGGATTTGGACGTCATCGCCGAAAAAACAATCCGTTCCTTTGGGGCGGTGCCGCTTTTTTTGGGCTATGGCGGTTTTCCGGGCAGTATTTGCGCGTCTGTCAATGAAGAAGTCGTGCACGGAATCCCCAAAAAAGATAGAATATTAAAGAGTGGTGATATTATCAGTATTGATACAGGAGCCAAGCTTGACGGTTTCTGTTCAGACGCCGCGATCACCCTCGGCGTTGGCAAGGTTTCTGATGAAGCCCAGAGATTGATGGACGTAACCAAAAAATCTCTCTATAAGGCTATCGGGCTAGTCAAACCGGGCATTCGGTTAGGAGATATCGGAAACGCGGTGGAAACCTATGCCGAGCAACAAGGCATGGGCGTGGTGCGCGATTATTGCGGCCACGGCATTGGCCGTACGATGCACGAGGAACCCTCTATCCCGAATTTCGGCAGAAAGGGCACCGGGCCTCTGTTAGAGGCAGGCATGGTACTTGCCATTGAACCCATGATTACAGCGGGAACTTGGAGAGTCAGGCAGCTTAGTGACGGCTGGACGGTGGTCACGCGGGACGGCAGTTTGGCGGCCCACTTTGAACACACGGTAGCGGTTACGGCTCACGGCAGTGAAATCTTTACTGCCTTTGAATAAACGGAGAGGGCACTTTCCGCTTGTTCTGAAATTTAACCCAAACTCGGAGATGTATGAGCGATAAAATAGAAGTAGAAGGCAAAGTCCTGGAATCCTTGCCCAACGCGATGTTCAAGATTGAAATCCCGGGCGGCAAAATTATTCTGGGGCACATATCCGGGAAAATGAGAGTTCATCATATAAGAATTCTGCCCGGAGACAAAGTGAAGCTTGAATTGTCCCCGTACGACCTGACCAAAGGCAGAATCACTTATAGGGAGAAATAAATGAAAGTCAGAGCCAGTGTAAAAAAGATATGCCAAAAGTGCAAAATCATTAAGCGCAACGGCGTGGTACGCGTGGTTTGCGAAGTTGCCAAACACAAGCAGCGCCAAGGTTAATTTACAGGAGTATTAACAGAATATGGCTAGAGTCGCAGGTATTGATTTACCGAAAAACAAAAGAATTGATGTAGCGTTGGAATACATTTACGGCATCGGCAAGAAAAACGCGAAAGAGTTGCTCGCCAAATTAGAAGGCCAAATTGACCCCGCTACCAGAGTCAAGGACTTGACCGAACAGCAGGCCGGTCTTTTGAACACCATCTTGCAGAAGGAATACAAGGTGGAAGGCGAATTGCGCAGAGAAGTGGCGCAAAACATCCATCGCTTTATTGAGATCGGTTCGTACAAAGGCCAGCGCCACCGCAGAAACCTGCCCGTGCGCGGCCAGCGGACTAAAACCAACAGCCGCACCCGCCGCGGTCGCAGAAAAACCGTCGGTTCCAAGGCGGCAGCTAAATAACTTTAACTCTAGGATTTAACATTATGGCAGAAGAAAAAGAATTGAAAACAGCTGCCGCGCCGGAAGCGAAAGCTCCCGCGGCCGCAAAAGGCAAAAAGAAAAACGCCAAAGCGCCGGCCTTCGGCGTGGTGCATATTTATTGCTCGTTCAATAACACCATTGTTACCGTCAGTGATGATAAAGGCAACACATTGGCTTGGTCCACTGCCGGTTCCCATGGTTTTAAGGGCACCAAAAAGAGCACTCCGTTCGCCGCGCAGATTACCTGCAATAAGGTAGCTGAAAAAGCGGTGGCCTTGGGAATGCGCGAAGTGGCCGTGAAGGTCTGCGGCCCCGGTCAAGGGCGCGAAACCGCCGTCCGTGCCGTGCAACAAGCCGGCTTGACGGTTTCTTCCATCAAAGACGTGACCCCCATCCCGCACAACGGATGCAGACCCCCTAAAGCACGGAGAGTATAAGATTTATGTCCAGATACACTGAAGCCAGCTGCAAAAAATGCAGAAAATTAGATTGCAAACTTTTCCTCAAAGGCACCAAATGCTACACCAACTGCGTCATTGATAAGTTGGCCTCTGTCAAGGTGCGCGGCGGAAAAGCCGGCGGCAAAATGCGCCGCAGCAAACTGTCCGAATACGGCGTGCGCTTGCAGGAGAAACAGAAAGCGCGTTTTCAATCGGGCATGTCGGAAATTCCGTTCCGCAATATGTTTGACAAGGCCTCCAAATTGCAGGGCCAAACCGGTGAAAATTTCTTGCGCTTGTTGGAGACCCGCTTGGACAACATTGTGCGCCGCCTGGGATTTGCGGTTTCCTTGAAAGCCGCCCGCCAGATTGTGTCGCACGGGTATGTTACGGTCAACGGCAAAGCCGTCAATGTGCCGTCCTTCCAAGTCAAACCCGGCGACAAGGTGGCCCTCAATACGGCCTTGGCTGAAAACGCCACCGTGAAGCAAGGGCTAACCGAAACCGAAAAGCGCAACCAGCGCCCGAGCTTCTTGGAATTTGACGCGGAAAAACTGACCGGCAAATTGCTGCGCTGGCCGGACCGGGCGGAAATGTCTTACCCCGTCAACGAGCAGCTCATCGTAGAATACTATTCTAAATAGTGCGGAGGCTGAAATGGCTTTTAACGAATTAGTTCTTCCCCAGAAAATTCAGTTGGACGAGAAAACCGCGTCGGATCGCTACGGCAAGTTCGTGGCCGAACCGTATGAGAGCGGCTACGGCCACACGGTGGGCAATTCCTTGCGCCGCATTTTGCTTTCCGGCATGGAAGGCGCTGCGGTAACCGCCGTGCGTATCCAAGGGGCTGTGCACGAATTTAGCACGTTGCCCAATGTGCGGGAAGACGTAATCAACATCTTGCTCAACTTGAAGAATTTGCGCATCAAGATGGACGATAAAAACCGCGAATATGTTACCTTGCATGCCGCTAAACCCGGCGCCGTAACGGCCGCCGCCATTGAGGAAGTGGACGGCGTCAGCATTGTCAACAAAGACCTGCAGCTGGCCACCTTGGAAGTGGGCGGCAGCTTGGATATGGAAATTGAAATTTCCCGCGGCAAGGGGTATGTCCCCGCGGAGGATTTGGCCAAAATCCAACGTCCGGCCGGGTTCATCCCCGTGGATGCGTTGTTTTCGCCGATTGTCAAGGTCCACTATGACGTGGAACCGGCCCGCGTGGGGCAAAAGACCGACTACGACCGCTTGATCCTGGAAATCACCACCGACGGCACGTTGGAGCCCGCCCGGGCTTTGCACCGCGCGGCGGTGCTGCTTTCGGGGTCCTTGCATATCTTTACCATTGAAGGGGAAGATCCGGGCACCGTGGCCGTGGACACGGACCAACAGGCCCAGCAAGAGCCCATTTCCATGACCGGCAGCGTCCTCGGCGCGGCCCCCGTCAACAGCAAACTTGACGATGTGCTCAACCAGTCCGTTGAATTCATTGAGCTTTCTTCCCGCTCCATTAATTGCCTGAAATCGGAGAACATCAACACCGTGCGCGATTTGGTCAAAATGACCGAAGACGACCTGAAGATGATCAAAAATTTCGGCGCCAAGTCTATGGACGAAATTAAGGAAAGATTGACCGAGATGAATTTGTCTTTGGGCATGAAAATTTAGGGTAGTACCCGTTTAAAGGATTGTAAAGATGATTAAGAATACCGGATACCGTAAACTCGGAAAAACTTCTTCCCACAAGAATGCTATGCTAAAAAATATGGCGACCAGCATTATTCTGCACGAAGAAGTAAAGACCACGCTGCCCAAGGCCAAGGAAGTGCGCCGCGTGGTGGAGGGCTTGATTACCTTGGCCAAAGCCAATGACCACTTGGCCGTCAAGGACACCTTAAAGGATAAAGCCGCTTGCAAGAAGTTGTTTGATGTGTTGGCGGCCCGCTATCAAAACCGCGCGGGCGGTTTTACCCGCATTTACCGCGCAGGCGTCCGCCAGGGTGACAATGCCCAGGTGGCGATTATTAAATTGGTGGACTAAATGGTAATAGACTATCTGGGGGGCTTGTTTTCCTCCGACCTGGGGATGGACCTGGGCACGGCCAATTGCTTGATTTACGTCAAGGACAAGGGCATTGTGCTGCGGGAGCCGTCCGTCGTGGCGGTGGAGCGGGAGACCGGCGAAGTAAAAGCCGTGGGCTCCAAGGCCAAGCAAATGCTGGGCCGCACGCCTGCAAACATTACGGCTGTGCGCCCGATGAAGAACGGTGTTATTGCGGACTTTGAGATCACGCAAGAGATGATCCGTTTCTTCATCCGCAAGGTCCACAGCAGAAGCAGCTTGCTGCGCCCCCGGATTGTCATTGGCATCCCGTCTGATATTACCGGAGTGGAACGCCGCGCCGTAGATGACGCGGCGCGCCAAGCCGGTGCACGGGAGGTTTACCTGATTGAAGAACCTATGGCTTCGGCCATGGGAGCGGATTTGCCCATTGCGGAACCGCATGCCAGTATGATTGTGGACATTGGCGGCGGCACGACGGAAGTGGCGGTCATTTCTTTAGGCGGCATGGTGGTGGCGAAATCCATTGACGTAGCCGGCGACGAGCTGACCGAGTGCATCGTACAGTACTTCCGCAAAAAATACAACCTCATCATCGGGGAAACGACGGCCGAGGAAGTGAAAATCAACCTGGGTTCGGTGTACCCGTTGAAAGAGGAAAAATCCATGGAAGTAAAAGGCCGCGACCAAACACAAGGCCTGCCCCGCACGCTGACGGTTACTTCGGAAGAAATCCGCCAGGCGCTCATGGAGCCGGTGCGTTTGATTATTGACGTGATTAAAAGCACGTTAGAGGAAACCCCGCCGGAGCTGGCGGCCGATTTGGTGGACCGGGGGCTGATGGTGGCCGGGGGCGGATCTTTGTTGCGCGGTATCACAGATTTAATCCGCAAGGAAACAGATCTTCCCGTTCACCGTGCGCCCGACCCGCTGAGCTGTGTGGCTTTGGGCACCGGCAAATTTCTGGAGCAGCTGAACGAAAAGGGTTCGCGTTTCTTCGGCAGCCGGAGCAAATCGTATTAAGTTTTACGTCTTTTGGAGCGGACAAGGTTCTTGGCAGGTTTTAGAACTCTGTCCGCTTTTTTGTTGAAGAGGACCGCCGGGCGGCCTTCTTCTTAGAGGCACCCTTAGGGCGGCTTCTGGTCCGTATATCCGTTTTGGGGCCGTATATGCAACGCAAGGCAAACCGCAAAAAACAACTTTCCCAAGGTCTTCGGCGCCGCAAAATCTTACCGGCGGCGTTTTTGGCCCTTTCCTTGCTTTTGATGGTGCTCCCGCTGGAAAGCCCGGTGGCCTCGGCCAAGGCCTTGCTCTCCTATCTTTTTATTCCGCAAATTCGCGCGGCCCATGCCACCTTGGAATACGCCACGGAAGTGAGCCAAACGGTGCGGGAGCTGCTTTCGGCGCATCACGAAAATGAACGCTTGAAAGAGGAAATGGGCCAACTGCGTTTGGAGAATGCCCGTGCGCAGGAAATTGCCGAGGAGAATCTCCGCCTGACACAGGCCCTGAAGCTGCATGCGCCCCGCGGTTGGAGCGGTTTGTGGGCCAAGGTTGCGTACCGGGATCCCGGCCAATGGTACAGTGTAGTCATAGATAAGGGGGCCCAAGACGGTATTACCGAACGGGCGGCGGCGCTGGCACTGCAGGGGGATGTCCCTGTGCTGGCCGGAGTGGTCTGGGAGGTGTCCGACACCACGGCCAAGGTGCTTTTGGCGCGCGATGAGGATTTTTCTGCGGCGGCTTATGGCAAAGCCAGCGGGGAAGAAGGCGTTTTGTCCGGCGGCGGCGCGGGACCGCTGATTTTAAAGTATCTTCCGCTGCCCTCCAAAATCCGGGAAGGGGAAGAGATTTACACTTCTTTATCCAGCAGCATTTTTCCGGAAGGTATTTTAATCGGACAAGTTACGGAAGTGCCGGAAACGGACGGCTTTCACACGTCCCAATCGGCCCGGGTGGAGCCCGCGGCCCACGCTTCCTCTGTGCGGGAATTGTTTATTTTGCAGCGCGCGGAGCAGGGAGATAAAAAATGAAGACCGTTTTTAAACTATTGTTTTTGTTTCTTTCGGCCACCGTATTGCATTGGGGGTGTATGACCCTGTTGGGCCGCTGGGGAATTGGGGTCAATGTCATGCTGGCCTTTGCGGTGGCGGTTTGTGCGTATTTAAAACCGCAATACGGTTATCCGGTGGCGTTTGTGTGCGGATTGTTTTTAGATTTTTTTGGCATTAAATTGTTTGGACATAATGCCCTGACGTTTACCCTGTGTGCCATGGCGGTGTATTCTTTGGAAAAACGTTTGGATTTTGACAGCCCGGTCCCCCAAGTGATTACCGTGGTTTCTTTGAGCCTTTTGAGCGTACTCTTGAATGGCCTGCTGCTGCGTGTTTTTGCCGGGGCTTATGCTTGGGGCAGTTTTTGGGCCTTGGCGGGCGCTTTGCTGCCTGAAGCGGGATTGGCCCCGCTGGTCTTTTGGGGGGTCCGCCGGACTTTTTCAACGGAGTTAAAGGCGTCCTAAATGGCTGCGGTAAAGGTTTCTTTTAATAACCGGCTTCATTTTTTGTGGGTGCTGGCTTTGCTGGCCGGGGCCGTGGTGGCCTTGCGTTTGATGGACATTCAATTGCTCCGTCATAGCCATTATTTGCAGTTGGCGGAGCGCAACCGGACGCAAGTGCTCTACCAGACCGCGCCGCGGGGCCGTATTTTTACCTCAGACGGACGGGCGGTGGCTTCTAATGCCCCGGCCTTTAATTTATATTATCTGTCGGCCGGGCCCAAGGACGAGCCTTATCTGCAACGTATGGCCGAGGACTATGCTCCCCGCTTGGGCTTGACGGTTGCCCAAGTGCGCGAAAGGGTGCAGGAAGGTATCCGCAGCGGCAAGGCGGTGGCCTTGGCCGAAAATTTATCTCCCAAGCGGGTGGCGGCATTAAAAGAGCTGCAGCTGTACTACCCCGGGGTATATTTGATTGAGGATAATAAGCGCGTCTATCCGTTTGGCTCCTTTGCCAGCCATTTGCTGGGCTATTTGGGCAGTATAGAGGGCCGGGAATGGAGAAACAGGGATTTATCCTTGGATTACCGTTTAAACGCTAAAATCGGCAAAAACGGGCTGGAAAAGAAGTTTGAGAAGGAACTGAAAGGACGCGACGGTGGCGTATATTTGGAGGTGGACTACCGCGGCCGGGTCAAGCGGGTTATTGAAGACCGCAAATGGCGGCCGGGGGCGGATGTTTATTTGACCTTGGATTTTAATGTACAGCGCGCGGCGGAAGAAGGGTTGAAAAATTCCTTGACGGGACGCGGGGCGGCGGTGGCTTTGGATCCCCAAACCGGGAAAGTATTGGCTTTGGCCACGGCGCCCGCCTTTGACCCGGAGATGTTTGTCCCGTATTCGGATGAGCCGGAAGTAAAATCCAAAAAAATCAGCGAGTACAATTTGGCCGTGCAGGGCATTTATCCTCCGGCCTCCACCTTTAAGGTCATTACGGCCATTGCCGCTATAGAAAAGGGCGGTTTTGACCCGGAGAAAACCGTATATTGCCCGGGTTTTTACGATGCCGGTTCGCGCGTGTTTAAGTGTTGGGGGACCCACGGCGCGGATAATTTCTTTCAGGGAATGGCGGATTCCTGCGATGTGTATTTTTACACCTTGGCCGCGCAAACCGGGCCGGCGGCGATAGAAAAAGTAGAGCGGATGTTCCAATTTGGCAAACCCACGGGGATTGACCTGCCCGGGGAAAAGGGCGGCAATTTGTACGGCCCCACCAAACGGGCGCGTCGGCGGTCGTATTGGTTCATTGGCGATACGCTCAACCTCTCTATCGGGCAGGGTGAACTGCTGGTAACCCCGATTAAAATGGCCCAGTATGCCGCGGCGATTGCCAGCCAAGGCAAGGTGTGGCGGCCGTACTATTTGAATAAAGTGGTCCAGCACCAAACGGGCAAGCTCTTGCAGGAGGGACAGCCGGAGCTGTTGGGTACGGTGGATATAAAACCCTCCACCTGGAAGCTGATTTTTAAGGCGCTGAAACAAACCGTGGACGAAGGCACCGCCCGCCGCGTGAAGATCAAGGGGTTGGAGGTGTATGGCAAAACAGGAACCGCCCAAAACCCCCATGGCGACGACCACGGTTGGTTTATGGCCTTTGCCGCCCGACCCGGGGAGGAACCCTCACTGGCGGTGGCGGTGTTTGTAGAGTTTGGCAAGGGGGGCTCCTCGGCCGCGGGGCCGATTGCCCGCCAAATGATAGAAGCGTATTATTTCCCGGAGAAGAAAACGCATGACTGATCATAAATCAACAACACGCAAACATAAAATGGATTGGCTGCTTTTTGGCGCCATGCTGGGCTTGGTGCTGTTGGGGGCTTTGTGCATTATGTCGGCGGTCCACGCGGTGTCTTTTTCCAATACGGTGGTGCGCACCCACTTGGTGGCCCTGCCCTTGGGATTAGGGGTGTTTTTGTTGGCGTGGAGCTTTAACTATCAAATTTACGATGAGCAGTGGAAAACTTTGTACGGCGTCATTTTGGCACTGCTCATTGGGGTGTTGCTTTTTGGTACCTATCAGCGGGGGAGCAAGTCTTGGTTTGTACTGCCTTTCTTTTCTATGCAGCCGGCGGAGTTGTGCCGCGTCTTGATCCTTTTGGTTGCGGCGGCTTTTTTAGACCGGCAGGGCCGCAACATCCGCGAGATGGGCACCTTGGTCAAGCTGGGGGCTTTGATTTTGCCCGTGTTTGGCCTGATTATGCTGCAGCCGGATTTTTCGTCCATTGTCATTACCTTTCCGGCCTTGCTGGTACTGCTCTACTGTGCCGGGGTCAATGTGTTTTATTTGTCTTTGGTAGCTGTTTTCGCCTTGGTGGCGGGCTTTTTTACTATCTCGTGGACGTACTTGTATCTGCACCCGTCCTTGCGGGATTTTGCCCTGCTGGAGATGTTTTTTAAACTTTCCTCCCAGCCGTTTTATATGGCCGGATTTGCCGTATTGGTGGTGCTGGCGGGGTATGGGGCGTGGTGGTTTTTTAAGCAGCTGCGGGTGTTTTTGCCCTCGTTTTATTTTGTATTGGCCACGCTGGTGGTGTTGGCCGGATTCTTCGCCGGGGTATTTGTGGATAGGCAGATGAAGCCTTATCAGCGCAAACGCGTGGAAGCGTTTTTGGCCCCGCAATCGGACCCGCAGGGAGCTTCTTACAATGTCTTGCAAGCGCAGATTGCCATGGGCTCGGGCGGCGTTTGGGGAAAGGGGTTGTTTTCGGGGACGCAGTCGCGTTTGGGTTTCGTGCCGGAAAGACATACCGATTTCATCTTGGCGGTGGTGGGGGAAGAGCTGGGCCTGTGGGGCACTTTGCTGGTGCTGGGGCTGTATCTGCTGATTTTGTGGCGGATTGCGGTGGTGGCTTATTTAGCCAGCGACCGCTATGGCTATTTGGTGTGCAGCGGTATTTTTGGGATGTTTTTGACGTATATGCTGATTAATTTCGGTATGCTGATTGGTTTGTTCCCAGTGGCGGGAATTCCGCTGCCGTTTATCTCGTACGGAGGGTCCAACCTGGTGTCGGGTTTGCTGGCTTTGGGCACGGTGCAATCGGTCTATGCCCGGCGCATTACGATGGGTTGAACTGGAAAAGGGTATGATAACAGCCCCAAAAATTTATAAAATGCGTATAGTGTTTACTGTGGCCGGTCCGTGGGACCATAAACGCATTTTTGCGGCGTTGCGCAAGGCGGTGTTGCAAAGCGCTTTGCCGTTTGAGCGGGCCAAGATAAACCCAAACTGGCCCCGGCTGGCTTACGGCCCTGTGTTGGGATACGGGCAATACAGCTTGGGCGAGTATGCTGATTTGTATTTTTCGTCCCCGGTTAAGGAGGACGAAGCGTTGGCCGCGTTGAACCGCGCGGCGCCGCAGGGCGTGCACCTTTTGCGTGCATTACGCGTGCCGTATGCTTTGCCCTCGGTGCCCCAGTTGGCTGAAGTAATGCAGTACGGGGTGGAGGGGGATTTTTCGTTGCAGCCCCTGCCCCCGGCGGAAGACTTTTTTGCAGCGGAACATATTTATGTAACGGAGCAAGCACCCAATGGGATGAGTCTGCGGCAGGATCTCCGGCCGTTTCTCTTGCGGGTGCGGCAGCCGAGGAAGGACAAACTGGAGCTGCTCTTGCAGCGTTGCGCAGACAAAACCGCCAAGCCCGAATATGTTGTGGCGGCTTGGCTGGGGCTGACCGTGCAGACGGCCGAGCAGTTCACCTTAAAAGGTTTTAAATTTACCAGAGAAGCGTTGTACTGGCGCGATGCGGAGCAAAATCTGCACCCGGTGCAACCTTAAAGAGGATTTATTTGTATGAGTAAAAACACAGAAGAAACACCGAAGGTAGAGGTCCTTGTAAACACCTCCTTTGAAGAAACGCGCATTGCCATTTTGGAAAATGACCGCATCAATGAGCTGATGTGGGAGCGCAGGGGTTCCCTCAATATCGTGGGCAATATTTATAAGGCTACGGTAGAAAATGTATTGCCGGGTATTTCCAGCGCCTTTGCCAATATCGGCTATGAAAAGAATGCCTATTTGTATATTTCCGACATTTTGGGCGCGGACCGCAAAAATATTGATAAAGTGCTTAAAAAGGGCCAACAGATTATGGTGCAGGTGGTAAAAGACGCCATTGGCACCAAGGGGATGAAGGTAACCATGGACGTTACCTTGCCGGGCCGCTATTTGGTGCTGACGCCGCACCAGAGTTTTGTGGGGGTGTCTAAGAATATTGAGGACAGTGAGGCCCGCCACAAACTCAACGACATTATGCAGGATTTGGCCGCCAAACACTTAAACGGCATGGGGTGCATTGTCCGCACGGAAGCCGAAGAAGCCACCAAGGATGAGCTGGAGCGGGAAGTGAAATACCTGTACCGCCAGTGGCAGTCCATTTTAAAGAAATTTGAAACCTTGCCTTCCCCGGCCTTGTTGCACGAGGACATGGACGCCGTGCTGCAGGTGGCGCGCGATGTACTTAGCGAAAATGCCAAAGTGTATTTACTGGACAACAAAGCCGACTACGAACGGGTGCTGGATTTTGTGCAGAAGAACTCTCCGGAGTTGGCCGACCGGGTGCAGCTCTACAAGGGGAAAACGCCGATTTTTGAAGCCTACGGCATTGAGCCGGAAATTGACAATCTGCGCAAAATCAAATTGCCCTTGCCCAATGGCGGCAGTATCATCATCCAAGAGGCTGAGTCCCTCTGCGCCATTGACGTAAACACAGGCAAATTTACGGGCAGTAAATCCCAAGAGGAAACCGTTACCCAGACCAATATTGAGGCCGCGCAAGAGATTGCCCACCAGCTGCGCCTGCGCAACATTGGCGGCATTATCGTCATTGATTTTATTGATATGCGCAAGGCCTCCAGCCGCCACCGTGTGGTGGAAGCCTTGTCTAATGCCGTACGGGGGGACAGGGCTAAAATCCGCATTCTTCCTATTACCCGCTTGGGTTTGGTGGAAATGACCCGCGAGCGCAAACGCGAAAGCACGGGCAGCTTCATCAGCGAGGAATGCCCGCAGTGCCACGGTTCAGGCCGGGTACTTTCCGCCGAAAGTATGCGTATTAAAATCCAGCGCGAAATTTACGATTTGACCCATGGCCGCCCCGGCGGCACCTTGCGTGTGGTATTGCACCCGCTGTTGGCGGAGGCCATCAAAGAAAAGCAAGCCGACATTGAGGAAAACATCCACCGCACGCTCAAAATCCAATCCGACCCGCAGTTGCCGTGGGAGGATTACAAAATCGTCTTGGAGTAGTCTTTCGCGCCGTGTGCCCCCTGTTATGAAGAAAGCCCTTTGGATGTTGCTGGCTCTTTTATTTTCGTTTTCCCCTGCGCTGCAAGCCCAGGGGAAGACGGAGGTTTGGGTATTGGGCAAAAACAAAGGGGCGGTCCCTTCTTTGCAGGCCAACGGCGTTACGCTGGTAGATGCGCAAAAAACCGCCAAGAAATTAGGCGGCAGCGTGGAGCTGTTCTCCGCCGCCAAACAAATCAAAATTGCTTTCCCGGGGATGTACGCCATTTTAAGCGCCCCGCTGGACGAGGCCATTGTCAATACGGCCTCTGTCAAATTGCCGGGGGAAGTGGTGGCGTCGGGCGGCAAACTGTATGTCCCGGTGCAATTTTTTATGTTGCCGCAAGTGCAAAAAGCCCTAGACCGTCAAATTACCTTTGAAAATAAGGCCTTGGTGGTAGAGAAAAACTTTACCTTGGCTTATGTGGACAGCGAGCAAAAACCCGCTTATACCCGCTTAAAATTGCAGGTCCGCGGTTTGCCTGCGCCAGCGGCCGAACAGTCCAACGGACATACCGTGCAGGCGGTTTTTCCGGGGGCGGTACTGAAGCGAAACGTCAGCTTGCGCCCGAAGGATTCCTTTGTGCGTTCTTTTTCCTTGACCCAGCGGGGCAAGGACGCCGTACTGAAGGTCATTTTAGGCAAAAAGGGCCAAACGTGGCGTTTTACGCCGCAAAAAGACGGGCTGGTTTTTACCGTGGCGGAAAAATTGCCGGCGGTTTCTGCCGCGGCGGCTCCGCGTCCGGCGCCGCAAGAGGCAGAGGAGCAAAAATTAACCCCGTCTGTCATTTCCGAAGTCCAACCGCCGACGCTTTCTCCCGCGCGGGAGCAGCCTGTGGTTAAACCCGCGCCCACGGCGGTGTTGGCTCCGTCTGCCCCGGCCGCCAAAGAGACGCACAAAATGCGCATTGTGATAGACCCCGGCCACGGCGGCAAGGACCCCGGTGCCGTGCGCCGCGGCAGTGCCAAGGAAAAGGATTTAAACTTGGCTGTTGCCAAGCATTTGTACAATTACTTGAAGAAGCAGGGACTGGAGGTGCGCCTCACGCGCGACAATGATACCTTTGTTACCCTGGCGGGCCGCAGTAAAATAGCCAATGAGTTCAAGGCAGATTTATTTGTATCGGTGCATACCAACGCCGCCAAACGCAGTGCGGCCAACGGTTTTGAGGTATATTTCCGCTCCGACAAAGCCACCGACAAAGAAGCCGCCGAAGTGGCCGCCTTTGAAAACGAGGCCTTGCAGTACGAGGAAACACACTACAGTTTTGTGGATAAATTGCTGGAATCTTTGGCCAAGAACGAGTATATGAATGAAAGCTCCAAACTGGCCGGGCATGTGCGCAATTATGTGTATAAAGAGCCGGGCATCGGCATTGCGGTGCGGCAGAATAACTCCATCCGCCAAGCCAACTTTTATGTACTGCGCGGGGTAAAGGCTCCGGCTATTTTGGTGGAAATGGGCTATGCCAGCAGCCCCAAGGACCGCGCGCGCCTTAATAATAAGGCCGCCCAAAAACGCATGGGCGAAGGCATTGGCAAGGGCATTGTGTCTTATGCCCAGGCCGAGGGCTGGCTGAAGAAATAAACCGTTTTGGAAGGGATAAATAAAACTGTCCCGGAATGGATCTGCTAAATCGTAGTAAAAACAGCACAAATCAAGAGTTTCCCCCGCGCCTTCCCCGCAAATTGTACAATAAATAAAATGAGACTTTTCTTTTCTTTATTTTGGATTTTTTTTAAAATTGGCCTATTTACCTTGGGGGGCGGGTATGCCATGCTGCCCTTAATAGAGGCCGAAATGGTGGATAAACACCATTGGATAGATAAAAAGGAATTTTTGGATTTAACGGCCATGGCCCAGGCGGCCCCCGGCATTTTGGCGGTGAATATGGCCATTTTTATTGGCTATAAACTGGCCGGGCTGCCCGGAGCCGTGATAACCACTTTGGGGGCAGCTTTGCCTTCGTTTCTGATTATCTTGCTGATTGCCCTCTTCTTTCATAATTTCCGCCAAAACGAAACAGTGGCCCATATTTTTATGGGAATCCGCCCGGCCGTGGTGGCCTTAATTGCGGTGCCGGTGTTGCGCCTGTCTAAAACGGCGGGCATTACCTGGCGCAGCGTATGGTTTCCGCTGGCTTGCGCCTTGGCGGTGTGGCTGGGGCGTGTGTCTCCGGTGTATGTGGTAGTGGTGGCGGGACTAAGCGGTTGGCTGTTTTGCCGGGGGCAAGCGAAATGATTTACTGGCAGTTATTTAAAACCTTTTTTAAAATCGGTCTGTTTAACTTTGGCGGCGGATACCCGATGATTTCCTTTATCCAAAATGAAGTGGTGCTCAAACACGGCTGGCTGGGCACGGCCGAATTTACCGATATCGTGGCCGTGAGCCAGATGACCCCCGGCCCCGTGGGCATTAATATGGCCACCTATACCGGCTTTGCCGCCACACAGAGCCCGTGGGGGGCCGCCGTGGCGACCGTGGCGGTGTGCCTGCCCTCGTTTGTGATTATGATTTTAATCACGCATTATTTCTTTAAGTGCCAAGACAGCCCGGCGGTTAAGGCCGCGTTTCAAGGCTTGCGTCCGGCGATTATCGGGCTAATTGCCGCGGCGGCCTTGGTGTTGTGCGACGGGGAAAACTTTGTAGATTACAAAAGCGTGTTGATTTTTGCCGCGGCTTTCTGTGTTTTGGTCAAGTGGAAAATGCACCCGATTGCCTTGATTGCGGCCGCCGGGCTGGGCGGGTGGCTGTTGTATTAATTGACAAATCCTTTTATAAACAGAGGCTCCCCGCGGGCCTCTTTTTTTATGGGGGAAACAGGTCCTTGGACCTAAAAGTTAGGTGGGCCTAAATTTATTTGTTAGGCAAGACTAACTTTTGCTATAATTTATTTATCAAGGAGAATATACCATGAAAAATAATACACTAAAACTTATCTTGCCGGTTGCGTTGTTGGCCGGCGCTGCCGGGGGGTGGAGCGCCCCTGCGACGGAGCAGGCGGCGCAGCGTATCACGCGGGCGGTACAAGAAAAAGCGGCGCAAGCCAATCAAGAGCAAGCCTTGGCCCAAAAGGCGGGGCTGCTGCAAGTGCAAGCTGTGTGGAAACGCTGCGAGATAAAAGAGTACCGCAACCGGGGGGCCCGGATATGGGGCGGACCGAGAAAACTGCGCATTCCTTGGAATTGCCACGAAGTGCGCACCGAGTGTGCCGCAGTGCAAGCAAACGGCCACCTTTTCGTCCCTGCGGCGTGCTTTTATGCACCTACGCCAAAAGAGGAAGATATTTCGCTTAAAAGTGCGTTTTTGATGCGGGCTAACGGGGGAAAATACTCTATTTTTGGGCGTTTTCAGGGGAAGGCCAAAGACTTTGCGGTCTTTACGCTGAAATAGTCCATCATCTCCCGGGGGGGGAAGAGAGGCAAGGCGCTTGAAAGCCTTGCCTCTCTGCATATATTCCCGAAGCCGCTGTGTGAACGGCGAAAGCGGTTGAGATCCCCGAACCCTGCGGGCCGTAACTTCGGGGATGACGACTTTTTATGAACGACATTGTTTTTTCTTTTTTGTCGTTTCTGTTTCTATCCCTGCCGTCATTCCCGCGGGGGTGGCCTGCGAGGGCCCGGGGCAATTCCATCCATTTTGTCATTCCCGAAGGTCGTAATCGGGAATCTCATCCTTATTGTCGTTTGTCTTTTGCCGTTTTGCCTTTCCGCCGTTACACAAAACAAGGTCATCCTGAAAAGTTTTTGTTCAGGATCTTCCATTTTTCCAGTAGTGGTAGTTGCCTTTATTCAATGAACGACGGGGGAAAATGGAAGGTGCTGAGCAAAAACACCTCAGCACGACCTTATGTGATGTAACAGCGAAACGACACCACAACGAAAGCGGTTGAGATCCCCGATAGA
>CAVDMZ010000005.1:0-21622 GCA_963610115.1 Duodenibacillus sp. | reverse complement strand
AGAGAAAAGTAGAATATTGCGCGGTGGCCTTTTGGTCCTTTTCTGCCCTAGAGAAAAGGACACAATAAACGCGGCGGCTTTTGGTCCTTTTGGGCTCTCTCTACCTAAAAGAAAAACTATTTCTCTTTCCGGCGGCTAAAAATACAACCGCAATAATTTTGATTGTACAGCTGCATATCTTTGATGCGCAAGTGACGCAGTGCCTCGGTGCCGCCCTTGCGCCAGTTGGTCAGGTCATAGGGGACGCCCACGGCGGCGGCAGCACGCACCGCGGCGGCATTGACCTGTGCCAAATCCTTGTAGCGAGAAAGGCCCAGCACCGAGGAAAATTTTGTAAACCCGTGCTCTTTGGCATATTGCGCCGCCCGCCTTAAACGCAATTCAAAACATACGCTGCAACGCGCGCCGCGCTCGGGCTCGCGCTCCAACCCGGCCACGGCGGCACGCCATACCTCCGGCTCGTAAGGCAGCTGGGCAAAGGGGACTCCAAAACGGAGGCAAACGCGTTGGTTTTCGGCCAAGCGTTTCTGATATTCCTCCGCGGTATCTATGTTGGGGTTATAAAATAAAACCGTAAAAGCGCGGCCCTGCGTGGCGAGCATTTCTATCACGCCGCACGAGCACGGCGCACAACAAGAAAGCAAAAGCAGTTTTTCTTCCGGCATAGTTAAATTATATAAAACCCCGCACACCCCACACGCAAAAAGGGGCCCCGCAGGGCCCCTTTGTATCCGTTACTATCTAAACTATTTTTCTTCTTCCGCCGCCTTGAAGGAATCCTCCAAGAGTTGGCCCAAAGTCGGGCGCGGGGCTTGCTTCAAGTACTGCGCGACGACTTTGCGGTTTTGCACTTGGTCGTATTTCTTGACGGAGAGGTTGACCGTAAAGGTCTCCGGGTCCACCCCCACCACCAAGGCGGTAATCACATCGCCGACTTGGGCATTAAAATCGCGGCCCATTTCAAAGGGGCTGATGTGGCCCTTGGTGTTGTTTTTGCCGATGGTGCATTCCACCCCCTCTTCCTCAGAAATTTTCTCCACCTTGGCTTTGACGGAGCTCTTGTAGGGATAGCGGCGTTTGAGCGCGTCGGCCGGGTTTAAGAACAGCTGTTTCAAACCGAACTCCAAGCGCGGGGTTTCCTTGTCCAGCTTTAAGAGTTTGGCTTTGAGGCGCTGGCCGCGGCGGAAATTGGCAAGGGCCGTCTCCGGCTCCTTCCAGGCGATGTTTTCCAAATTGACGACGCCCTCAATGCCATGGAAGCGCAAGAACAAGCGGTCCTTGTCCACCTTGGCCACCACGACGCGCAAGACTTCGCCTTCTTTAATTTGGCCCAGCACTTCGGTGCGGCGGACGGCCTCATCCTCTTCCAGCACTTGTTTGCGCGAAACGATGAGTTTTTGTTTTTCTTTAGAAAATTCAACGATGACGGCCTTGATTTTGGCGCCCACCGGCAAGTAATGTTTATAGGCGGTGTGCAGCTCAGACAAAGACAGCGGCATAAACCCACTCACGCCCAATACTTCCACAATATAACCGCCCTTGACCGTCTGCAAGATCACGCCCTTGACGCGTTCTTTGTTTTCGTACGCTTTTTTGCAAATGTCCCAGCCTTGCATTTCCAAGGCTTTCTTGTGCGACAAAATGGAATATCTTTCATCGCTGCCGCGTTTAACCAGCACGGCCGACACCTTTTCCCCCACGGCGGGCAGGGTTTTACCGTCAAACTCGCTCACCAAAATGGCCCCTTCTTTTTTGGCCCCGGTGTCCACCAAGACATAATCCCCCGAAATCTGTACTACGGTTACATCCACGATTTCGCGTTTATTGAGCTGTTCCGATAAAGACTCTTGCTGCGCGAGCAACGCATCCATAGTCATTTCGGCTTCGTTGTTCGTTTCCTGTGTAGTTTTCGTTTCTTCGTTGGTTGTCATAAGTCCTTATTTACGCAGGGCCTTTGGGGCCGGGCGCGTATCCTCCGTTTAGATAGTAATTGAATTTATGCTTTCCATAATGGCATTAGCAAATTGTTTATACTGCGCTTTGGGCTGCAAAGCGGGGTCCTTCTGCAAGGTAATAGGCTGGGCAAATTTAACGCGTATCTTGCGCACCCACGGCCACCCAAAGGTGCCCTGCACCTTCACAGGCAATACCTGTGCCCCTGTTTTATACACCAAAAATCCGATGCCGCTTTTGGGCTTTTGCGGTTTGCCGGTTTTAGAGCGCGTCCCTTCCGGAAACATCACCACGCTCTCGCCCCGGTCCAAGGCGGCAATAGCCCCTTCCAGCGCGCCGAAATCCCCAATGGTACGTTTGCGGTCCACCGAAATGTACCCGCACCGCCGGAAAAACCAACCCAGCAAGGGAACGGCAAACAGTTCTTTTTTGGCCATAAAGCGCGAATCGCGCACCAGCCCGGCAAAGGCTCCTATGGCCGGGGGATCGGCGTTGGACAAATGGTTCCCCGCAATAATCAGGGCCCCGGTTTTGGGGATGTTTTCCAACCCCTCCACCCGGAAGTTATAAAATGTTTTAAAGAACAGCCTTGCACTAAATTTTACCAAATTAAGCAGCATACTTGTTTATTTCCTTTACCACCGCGGCGATGACCTGCGGCATCTTCATAGCGGAAGTGTCTATTTGCACGGCGTCTGGCGCGGGCTTGAGCGGGGCGGTGGCACGGGTCATATCCCGTCGGTCGCGGTCCTGGATAGAGGCCAAAATTTGTCCGTAATCGGCCGGGGCCCCCTGCGCCGCCAGCTGCTTGGCCCGGCGCTGCGCACGCACCTGCGGGGTGGCGGTCAGATAAATTTTTACCTCGGCATCGGGAAAGACCACTGTGCCGATGTCGCGCCCCTCCAAAATGATGCCGCCGTCGCGGCCCACTTGGCGCATTTTTTCCGTCAATACGGCGCGGGCAGCGGCATGGGTGGAGACCTTGCTGGCGGTTTGGGCGACCTCGTCCAATGTCAACTTATTGCCCAAATACTCGCCGTCCACAAACATCTTCAGCGTGGCATCGCTCTGCCGCTCAAAACGAAATTGCAGATTTTGCGCCACCTGCAACACGGCTTGTTCATCGGCGGGATTGACCCGCGCGGCATACACCTCATAGGCCAAAGCGCGGTACATGGAACCGGTACTCAAGAAACCGTACCCCAACTGCTGCGCCGCCGCTCTGCCGACGGAGGACTTGCCCGTACCGGCCGGACCGTCTATGGCGACCACAGGACCGTTCAAACGGCTCATGCCGCCTCCAAATTGTCCGTTACGCCGCGGATAGCCATCATCAACGCGTCGGGGCTGGAGGCCGCGGCCATGACCTGCTCCATATCCACCTTGTTGGTTTTGTACAAATTAGCCAAGGATTGGTCAAAGGTATTCATGCCGTAGAACTCGCCGTTTTGCAAGGCCTTCTGCAAATCGCTGGCGCGGTTTTCCAAAATCAATTTACGCACCTGCGGCGTATTCACCATAATTTCCAAAGCGGGGGTCATGCCCGGTTTAATGGTGGGCAGTAACCGTTGGCACACCACGCCGCGGATCAGCTCAGAGAGCTGCAAACGCACCTGCTGGTGCTGTTCAATAGGGAAGGCTTCCGTCAAACGGGCCAAGGTCTGCACCACATTGACCGTGTGCATGGTAGAAAGCACCAACTGCCCGGTTTCCGCCGCGCCGATGGCGGCCTTCATTACTTCTGTGTCGCGCAATTCGCCGATCATAATAATATCGGGGTCTTGGCGCATGGCCGCGCGCAAAGCGCCGGTGTAGGAGGGCGTATCCACCCCCAGCTCCAACTGGCTGACGATACACTTATTTTCGGTATGGACAAATTCTATCGGGTCCTCAATCGTCAAAATGTGGCCGTTGCGAGTGCGGTTGATATAGTCCACCATCGCGGCCAAGGTAGAGGTTTTGCCCGAACCGGTCATCCCGGTTACAATAATCAAGCCGCGGCGGTTATCGGCAATTTTTTTAAGCACGTCCTCGGGCAAAGACAGCTCCTTAAAGGAAGGAATCTTCAGCGGAATATGGCGGATGGCCATGGCGATTTTAGCCGATTGGCGAAATACGTTAAAACGGAAGCGGCCGTAGGATTTGGCGTCCAAGGAAAAGTCCACCGTGCTGTATTGTTCAAAAATCTTGCGTTCGCGCTCGCCCATGCACGCATACGCCATTTTTTTGGCCTCGTCATTGGAAACAAAAGAATCATCAATGGGCTTAATCTGTCCGTTCAAACGCACATAGGCATTGGAATTGCCGCGGATGTGCAAACCGCTGGCTTTGTTATCTACTACCGTACGCAATAAACTTTGCAGTCCGACCGCCATACTTCCTCCTTATCAACGGGCCTTGGTGGATTTTTTACGGCGCAAAAACGCGGGGATCAACATATTGTCCTGCGGCTCCTGCGCGGGTTTAGACAGGGTTTCGTCTTCAAAGGTCGTAAAAACATTTTTCTTCAAATCATACGCCTGCCCCTGCGGCGAGGCAATAGGACGCCGGGAGGTAAACACATTGGCTTTCTCTGCGCTAAAGCCCGTAGCGATGACCGTTACTTGGAAACGGTCCCCCAGCGATGCGTCGTACGAATGACCGTACATAATGATAGAATCGTTGCTGGCGTATTGGCGGATGAGGCTCATGGCCTCGCCTTGCTCCACCATGGTCAAATCCGACGCCAAAAAATGTACGATAAAGCCTTTGGCTCCGTGGATGTCGGCATTCTCTAACAGCGGTGAGGAAATGGCCTTCTTCATCGCGGTCAAATGCCGCCCCGGGCCGCTGGCCTCACCAATGCCGATAAGCGACTTGTGCGAATGGCACATAACCTTGCGCACATCGTTAAAGTCAATATTGACTTCGCCGGGCTTGGTGATGACTTCGGCAATGCCCTTGACCGCCTGCAGCAAGACTTCATCCACCATTTTAAACGCGTCGCGCGAAGAGGTCTCCGGGTCAATGTTAGCAAAGAGTTTTTCGTTGGGCACGATAAGCATAGAGTCTACATACTTCTGCATTTGCTTAATGCCCTCATCGGCCTGTTTTTCCCGCACATACCCCTCAAAGTTAAACGGCCGCGTCACAACCCCGACCACCAACAAATCGTCGCCGTAAATCTCTTTAGCCAACTGGGCCAAATACGGTGCCACGCCCGTGCCCGTGCCCCCGCCCATTCCGGCGGTAATAAACAGCAGGTCCGTCTGCCCAATGATGAGCTTGAGTTTTTCTTTAGATTCTTCCGCGGCAAGGCGGCCCTTTTCCGGGTCCCCGCCGACGCCTAACCCTTTGGTAATCTTTTCCCCCACCTGCACCAAATAAGGGGCTTGGTTGCGGCGCAAATCCTGCGCGTCAGTATTGACGGCGATAAAATCTACATCCTTCAGCCCGGCGTTGACCATGTGGTTAATGGCGTTTCCGCCGCCGCCGCCCACGCCGATGACCTTAATCTTGGCCTTTTTGGTTTCAAACAAATCGGCCGGCATAAACAAATCGCTCATAGAAATTCTCCCGGCGGATCAACCGCCGAATAAATCCAGCCCCTTAACCATCCGTCCCAGCTTGCCAAACAACGAGCCGCCCTTGTCGTAACTCTCACGGGAGTATTCATCGTAGCCGTCGTTGTCGGCGGCGTAAATGGCCAAGGCCAGGGCTGTGCTGTACTTGGGGTCAAAAAATTCATCCGCAGCCGTGACCAAATCCCGCTGGACGCCGCCGCGGCGCACTTCCTTCAGCCCCAAAATATTAACGGCATGGTCCGTCATACCGGGCATTTGGCTTCCGCCGCCGGTCAGCACACCCACCACCGGATAATTTTTATAGCCTGAGGTAGCCACACAATGCTGGATTTGCTCAAAGAGCTCCTCCACGCGGGGCTGGATAATATCTAAAATATAGCTTTTTTTAATATTGTGCGTACTGCGCCCATCCAAAGACGGTACGGGGATTTCCCCCTCCTCGTCTAAAAAGGTAGGAAAAGCCACGCCGTACTTTTCTTTAATTTCCTTGGCATTTTGACGGCTGGTGTGCAGCAGGCGCGACAGGTCGCTGGTAATCAAATCACATCCGTAAGGAATATCGCGCGAAAACTTCAAAATGCCATCCATATAAATTCCGACAGACATCGTTTCCCCGCCCAAATCAATAATCATCGCGCCGATGTCTTTTTCCTCCGGGGTCAGGACGCTCTCGCCCAGCGGCACCAAACCGTAAAAGGTGCCGTCTATTTTATACCCGGGGCGTTGAATGGCTTTGGCCAAGTTATTTAAATGCGTAGAAGAACCGGTGGTAATGTGCACGTCCACCTCCAGCAAAGAGCCTTCCATGCCTTCGGGATTAGAAATGCCGCGCAGTTTGTCTATGGCAAACCCCTGCGTAATCACATTGACGATTTCATTGTCGTTTTTAATCGGCATGGCCTTGGCGTTTTCCACGGCCAATTTCATATCCTCTTGCGTAATTTCTTTATCCAAGCGGGAAATGTTATACGTGCCGTGGCTGGAGAAGGAATCCAAATGCGCCCCGCGGGCGGCCACAAACAAACTACCGATATTTTTGTTTAATTCGCGCTCTATACCACCGAGCAAATGGTTTACCACGGCGGAGGTTTCGCGGATGTCAGACACCACGCCTCCGCGCACGCCCTTGCAGGGCAGGCTGCGCCCGGCCAAGACTTGCAAGGTATTTGTTTCGCCGTCATGCGCCGCGGCGATAGCGGTCAGCTGCGCGCTGCCTACATCTAACCCCGCGACAATAGTTGTTTTTGCCATAAATCACCTGCTGATTAAAAACTCTTAAATATATTATAAAAATTAATGGCCCGTCTGTCTTAAAAAAACTTTGCCGTCGTCAAAATAAGTAAAATCCAGCTCGTGCGGATGAACGAAATATTCCTTGGCCACCGCCTCTATTTGTGCGGCGCGGCGCGCCTTTTGCCGCAGCTGCTTGGCCGGGCCGAAATTGATGATACACCCGTCGGGCAAGTGCATACGCACGGTATCCTTGTCCACATTGAAACGCAAAAAAGCAAAATCCAGCTGGTCCTTGAGCTTTAACGCGCTTTGCACCAAATCCACAAACTCATCCCCCAATTTCGGCGGGATACGCCCCTCTAGTTCCACAAACGGCACCGAGTGCAACGGGTCAGGGTTGGGATCCACATAAATGGTGCTGTCCTGATCAATGTAGCGCACGGATTGGTCCGGCAAAATAAATTTAGCCACGGGGCTGCGGCGTTGGACAGAAATTTTTAACTTACCCGACAGCAGACCGCGCCGTAGCGAAACACGCCGCAACTGGGGATATTTTTGGCTCAAGGCGGCCTGCAGTGCGGACGCATCTTGCACGGAAAAGACGGTGTCTATTTTTTGTTTGGCCGCCGCCTGCAACTGCTTGGCCAGCACCCCTTCCACGCCTGACACCCGCACGGACGAGGGCTTCCACGCGCCCAAACGCGACGAAGAGAACGCCGCATAGGCCTTAGACGCGCCCACATAAGCAGCCAAACACAAAACGGCAAAAACAAGGAAAAAGAAGAAGGGTTTTAAAAAGGAAAGAGAGAATTTCTTCCGGATTTTTTTCTTTCTGCCGAGCGTCGCCGCAGACGGCCGGTAGTAATCATACTTTTTCATCTCAGCACCCGGAAAAAAGAAATGGGCGGAAAGGGAGTTGAACCCTTAAGGACTTTCGTCCACACGGTCCTGAGCCGTGCGCGTCTGCCATTCCGCCACCCGCCCATCACTTTACATATTATAGAATTTTACGCCCGCTTTGACAACTGGTTTTATTTTTTACGGCAAAGAAAGAGGGGCACCTTAAAAGCGCAAGGAATTTTTAAACCCCTGCTCCATTTCGCGGTGGAGATCTTTCTTCTTGAGGGCTTCGCGCTTGTCGTAATTGTGCTTGCCTTTGGCCAAGGCCAGTTTGATTTTGGCCCACCCCCGTTTGAAGTAAATCTCCAGCGGCACCAAGGTCTGCCCCTTGATTTCCGCCCCGGCATGCAATTTGCGCAGCTCCCGCTTGTTGAGCAGCAAACGGCGCGGGCGGGTGGGGTCCGGCTCGGAAAGGGAATTGAATTTGTACGGCTTGACATACATATTCAAAATTTCCGCTTGCCCGTTCTCTATATGCACGAAAGCCCCCTCCAAGCTGACCTCTTTTTGCCGAATGGATTTTACTTCCGCCCCCAGCAAAGAGATCCCCGCCTCAAAGGTTTCCAATACAAAATAATCGTGATAGGCCTTCCGGTTGGTGCACACGGCCAGCAGCCCTTCTTTTTTCGTCATGGGTATATGATAGCAAATTTGAGCCCGCTTGCCGCCGCGGCAAAAGGCCCACGGACCGGACGGGGCCCTGCCCGCCGCTTAAGAAAAGAGAAACGCTAGCCCAGCTGCTCCAGCATGGCTGGGATGACCTCGTACAAGTCCCCCTCCAAGGCATAATGGGCCTGCTTCATAATGGGGGCGTTGGGGTCTTTATTGACAGCCACAATGATGCCCGCCCCGGAGCACCCCGCCATATGCTGGATTTGGCCGGAGATGCCGCAAGCGATATAAAGTTTGGGTTTTACCGTACGCCCGGTCAGCCCGATTTGGTGGCGGTATGCTATCCAGTCGCTGTCCACCGGAGCGCGGGACGCGCCCACCGCACCGCCCAACCGCCGGGCCAATTTCTCCAGCAGGGCAAAGCCTTCGGGCTTACCCAAGCCGCGTCCGCCGGCTACAATGACCTCCGCTTCTGATAAATCCAAGCCTTCGCCCGGGCTTTTGATAAAACGGATAAACTGTGCCAGAGAAGTACATTTCGCCGCATCAAAAGGAAAGCGCACCACTTCGCCCGTGCGGCCGCAGGTCCGCGCCGCTTTGGCATAGGCCATGGGACGCAAAGAGCACATTTCCGGCCGCGTGCGGGCACAGGTAATAGTAGCCATCAAATTGCCGCCGAAAGTTGGGCGGGTGGCGTGCATTTGTCCGTCCTCTTTATGAATGACTACTTCCGTTGCGTCGGCAGTCAGCCCCGTCCCGGCGAAAATGGCCGTCTTGGCAGAGAGGGAGCGGCCCAAGTGGGTGGCGGGCAATAAAAATTTATTGGGTTTATATTGGGCAATCATCGCCGCTAATGTTTTGGCATATACCTCATCTACATATTGCGCCAAAGGTTGGGCGTCGCAAACATACACCACATCGGCCCCGTGCTCAAATAAATCCTGCGCCCAAGTTGCAACTGCGCTGCCCAGCAGCACGGCGCAGCATTTTTCCCCCAAATCATCGGCCAGTTTTCTCCCGGCGTTGAGCAGCTCATACGCCGTCGGACTAAGCTGGCCATGGTCCACCTCCGCCAAAATCCACACATTTTTCCAATCTTTCATACTTTTGCTCTCTTAAATGTATTTGTTTTCTTTTAACAGTTCCACCAATTTGGCGGCTTTTTCCTTGCTGTTGGCGCCTTCTATGACTACAGCGGTATTGTCGCGCTGGGGCGCAAAGGATTTGACCACGCGCGTCGGGCAGTTTTTAAGGCCCAGTTTGCTCTTGTCTGCGCCGATATCTTCTGCGGTCCAGCGGACCACTTCAGCGCGCTTAGCGGCCATACGCCCTTTGACGCTGCGCACGCGGGGATTGCTGATTTCCTTAACCACGCTAATGACACACGGATAGGGCAGGTACAGTTCCTCGGTGCCGTCCTCGGTCAGGCGCTCCACCGTAAGGCCCTTCTCTTCCGCCTGAACAATACGGCGCACAAAGGCGGCATTGGGCCAGTGCAGCCACGCAGAAATCTGCGGACCGATATGCCCGGTATCGCTGTCATTGGTCTGTTTGCCGCACACGATGACGTCAATTTTTTCCAGCGCGTTGATTTTCTCTGCGCCCTTGGACAAGGCATAGCTGGTCGCCCAAGTGTCCGAACCGGCAAAGGCCATATCGCCCAGCTGGTAGATTTTATCGGCCCCGCGGGCGATACTGTCGCGCAAGACTTGTTCCGCCGCCGGGGGCCCCATGGTAATAACCGATACCGTGCCGCCCAGCTGCTCCTTGAGGCAGACGGCCGCCTCCAGCGCGTATTCATCAAACGGATTCATTGCGCTTTCGGTGCCGGAGCGGATGAGGCAGCCCGTCGCCGGGTCAATTTTAACATTGTCTGACTTGGGCGTTTGTTTGACACAAGCTAAAATGTGCATTTACTCCCCCTTGGCGGCGTATTCCTTAATCAAAGCCGCAATAATTTCATTTTTTTGGATGTGGACGGTGCCCTCATAAATTTGGGTAATTTTGGCGTCGCGCATGTATTTTTCCAACGGGAAATCGCGCATATACGCCACCCCGCCGCACAAGGTAACGCACTCATCGGCCACTTCCATGGCGGTATTGGCGCAGAAGAGCTTGGCCATGGCACTGTATTTGGTCCAGCGGCCGCCTTTGATTTTTTTGAGTTCCTCATGCACGGTGGTGCCGCCGGCCAAAGCGGCCTTTACGGCAGGCAGAAATTCCTCATCCATTTTGTGCGTTAAGGTGTACACCAAGGCCCTTCCGGCTTCGGTTTTAGCGGCCAGTTCGGCCACCTTGTGCGCCAGTGCCTGAAAGGTAATAATGGGCTGGCCAAACTGCTTGCGCGTGCGTAAATACGGAATGGTCTCATCCAGCGCGCCTTGGGCAATACCCACAGCTTGCGCGGCCACGCCGGGGCGGGAATAGTCCAAGGTTTCCTGCACATACAACAGCCCGCGGCCCTCCCGGCCCAGCAGGTTTTCTTTGGGGACGCGCACATTTTCAAAAATCAATTCATAGGTGGGATTGGTGCGGATGCCCATTTTTTCCTCTTTCTTGCCAAAGGTAAAACCGGGCGTCCCTTTTTCAATGACCAGCAGCGAAATCCCCCGCGCCCCGCGCGAGGGGTTGGTATTCACGGCCACGGTGTAGAAATCGGCTTCCTTTCCGGTGGAAATAAAATGCTTGGTACCGTTGACTACATAGCCATCACCCTCCGCTATGGCGGTGGTTTTGAGCGAGCTGGCGTCAGAGCCGGCTTCGGGCTCGGTCAAGGCAAAGGCCCACAATTTTTTGCCGCTGGCCAAATCATAGCACCAGCGTTCGCGCTGCTCCGGCGTAGCGGCCAAGAACATGGGAATCGCCCCCAAGGCAGAAGTACCCGGCGTCAGCGCCAAGCCCGCGCACACGCGGGAAAGCTCCTCAAACGCCATCGCCAAGCAGGTAATCCCCCCGCCCAAGCCGCCGTATTGCTCCGGCAGCCACAGGCCAAACATACCGCTCTTGCGGAACTCTTCATACATCTGGGTGGAAAATTGTTCCTTGGCGTCCATTTCCGCGCGCAAAGGCTTTAGTTTCTTTTGCGCCAATTCGCGGGTGGCGTTTAAAGTTTCCTGCTCCATTTCATTGATTGCGTAATCCATTAGTTCTTTTCTCCCAAAGAATGAAAGTTACGGCGTGCCGGGCCCTTGCGCCGGCGAAAAAAGCGGCCGCGGGGGCGTTTCTGCGGCACCAAACTGCGGTAGAGTTGCTCTTGGCGGCGCAGCATCACAGAAACAGTAAACTCCCCAAAATCGCGCCGGGCGATATTTTGCTTAAACCGCTCCCGCAAGCCATTGTTGCGCAGTAAGGCTTTTATCTTTTCCGCCAAGGCCGTAATGTCATTGGCCTTGACTAAAAAGCCCGTGCGGTTGTTTGTCAGCACTTCGCCGATTCCGTCCACGTCATAGCACACGCAAGGCACGCGGTGTGCCTGCGCCTCCAGCAAAGACATTGGCACTCCCTCCCGCAGCGAGGTGCTGGCATACACATCCGCGATCGCCAACAGTTCATCGGTATCACCGCGCCAGCCGGGCAGGAGCACCTGCTTTTCAATGCCCAAGTGTTTGGCCAGGTTGGCCGCGGCCGTTTTGAGCGGGCCCTCGCCCGTGTAAATAAAACAAACATTCTTAATTTGGCTGAGCACCTTATAAGCGGCCAATACAAAGTGAATGGGGTTCTTGAGCGGTTTAAAATTGGCAATCGCCAGCACCACGCGCGACGGACGTGCAATTTTAAGGGAAGCCTTCTTCTGCCCCGGGTCAAACCGGGCGGGCAGTTTGCGCTCAAAATCTATGCCGGCGCGGATGATTTCGCTGCGCACGCCGGTGCCAATGTCCAGCTGGGCGGCCTCTTGGGCATTCTTTTTAGACACAAACACCAGCACATCCGTCAGGCGGGCGCAATACTTTTCCGTTTTGACGAAGAACTTAAAATGCTTTTCCCCGTGTTCCTTGGCAAAACCCAACCCGTGAAAGGTATGCACCACCTTGGCCTTGCGCCAGAAAATCCGCGCGGCCAAACGGCCCAGCACCCCCGCCTTAGGGGCATTGGTGTGAATGATATCGGGGCGGATGCGGCGCATGAGCAAACCCATTTGCAAAACGGCCCACGCATCCTGCAAAAAATAGCGCGCCCGCACATCATGGCGCAGAGCGGAAATAAAATATAAATTCTTCAGCTCCCGTTTGGCCTTTCCGTCCAAACGCCCGCCGGGACCCGCGGCCAAATGCGTTTCAAATTCGCGCTTGTCCAACCCCTTCATCGTGGTCAGCACGCTGTTTTGCGCGCCGCCTTGGTCCAAGGCGGTAATAAAATATAAAATTTTCGTTTTTACCATTAATGCAACTCTCCCGTGTGCGTATCTAAAATACGGGCCGTCGGAAAATAATATTTAATGATGGCGCCGTAATCATTGCCGTCCTGGGCCAGCCCGCCGGCTCCGGCCACGCACAGGCCCACGCCGGTGCCCGTGTCGTAACCGCGGACCAAGAGGCGGCGGATGTTTTTGCCCTTGTACATGGGCACAAAATCAAAAAAGGTGGAACGCAGGGTGCCCGCACCCAAAATATAGGCGATTTCCTGCGGGGTCTGGGCGGTATAGCTGCCCTTGCTGCCGTCAAAACGCATAGACAAAATGCGTCCCGTGGGGGAAAGTTTCTGCGGCACTAAGGCGCGCAAGGCCCCCACTTTGCCCCGGGCATTTAAGCGGGCGGAAATTTCTTTTCCGTCGTACAAATACACCCATTTGACCGCAGACCACTGGGTCGGATCCGCCGGAGCGGAGAACAAATCCTGCGGCGGATTGGACAGCATATATTTGGCGACATGGGCCGGGGAATAGGTGTAGGCCGGGCGTTTTTGTGTATTGGCTACGCCGTCGTAAGACACGGTTCCGCAGGCGGCGTAATAGCCCAAATCTGTGCCGGAAAGCTCCAGCCCGCGGGAGGCTTGCGCCGCCTGCAACATGGGCCGTACGGCCAAATTAATCCCCTTAAACCGGAAATACACGTCATTGTCGGTCAAGTGATAGAGCCGTCCCTCGTTCCGCTCGGCCGCTTCGTTCAAGGCCGCGCGAAAGACCACCGCCAAGGCGCGCAGCGCTTCCTCTTGGTGTACTTGACGGGCTTGGGTGGCCAGCAAGGCCGGAATCAAATCCTCCAAATATACCTCATTCACCAGCAGGAGCCCATCCTCTTGCGGCACCACGAGCAAATCTCCTTTCAGCTCCTTGTCGCTAAAATCGGTGGCAAACAAATCCGCCGCAGTGGCGTCCTTGACCAGCAGGGTTTTGCTTTCCTTTTCCAAGCGCACGGTAAAAGGCCGCCGCGTAGAAAACTCCACATGCCCGCGGGCATCGGTGACGTCTATGCCCTTGGTTTGCTCATTAAATTGCAATACCCGCGTTACGTACGAGGGCGATTTAAGCACCTCGCCCAGCCGCTCATCCTGCACGGTGAGCACCCCCGAGGGCACCAGTTTGACGCTTTGCAGAGAAACAGGCTTTTGCCAGCGGTCGGCATACAAAGCCATTTTGACCCGGCGCGAAGGGGTGGAGGGCAGCTCCTGCACTATGGGCTGGTCCAAGCGCAGATAAAATAAATAATCGGCCGGATCGCCCTCTAGTTTTTTGGCATATTGGGCGGCTTTTTTCCCGGCGGTTACGTTGGCCGGGTCGCGGCTGAAGAGCGTGGCATAATATTGAAAGGAAGCCAAGGGATTTTTCTTGTCCTTTTCCGACCACTGGGCCAGAGCCTGCATGGCCGGATAATTGTACGCGTCGTGGCTTAAGGCCTGCTGAAAGAACACCGGGGCCAAGCGGCGGGAATCCTTATGTGCGGCGGCAATTTGCCCCATCATATATGCGGCAAAGGAAATCTGGTACGGGTTGGAAGTATAAATGTATTGCAAATCGGCGGCGGCTTGCTTGTGGTTTCCCTCAAAATAATAGGCCAAAGCCGTGCCCAGTTTGGCCGAGGAGGCATATTCAAAATCCGCCGTCAGATACAACATATCGGCAAAACTCTTGCGCGCTTTTTTATATTTCCCGGCGGAAAACAAGGTCCAGCCGCGGGTCAGCTCTATAAACGGGTCCTCGGGGGCCAATTCCGCAGCCCGGTGGATGTGTTTGAGGGCTTGCTTGACCAGCCCGCGCTGCAAGGACAAAACAGACAATTCCAAATTTGCCTGCGCCGCCACAGCCGGGTCAGCCGCATTTTCAAAGGCTTTATATGAAAAATAACACTCATCCGGCCCCCCGTGCAGGCATTTGTCCGCCACAGCGGCCAGCTCCGGCGGTTGGACATAATCCAGCACCGAGGAGTGCAAAATACGGTCACTCAGCTGCAAATTGACCCGCGCCACCAAGGCATTCTTAGAGACACGCCCCGTCCCGGTCAAGCTCTCCGGCGACCCGCCGGCCACCGGTTGTGCCGCCGCCCCCAGCGGGCCCAGTAAAAAAGCGAAAAGCAGAAAAAGAGTCTGATTTCTCATATACAAATTATAACAAATTGCACCCCAAAAACACTGTCTCTCAGAAAGAATAACGCAGCCCTGCCTGTCCTTGGTAACCGATAGGGGACGTATAATGCAGAAAGGGGCCGACGCGGCGTTGCCGCAAATAGGTGGCGCGAAAGGATGTCTCCAGCCAAAAGCCGCCGCCCAGCCACACGGCGGCACCACCCCCGATAAAAAACGAGGCCGAGCGATAGGCGGGGGCTTTGCCGCGGCGGTGCTTCAACTGGTACGAGGTACTCTCTTGCCCCAGGCCCAGTTCCCCAAACAACAGCGGATGCGTATTGGGCGTTAGGTTCCAGCGGATCACCCCATACCACGCCTGCTGTTTGACAAACTTCATCAATGGCACCTTGACCCGTCCGCGGGGCACATATTGTACTTCCACCCCCAGCGAAAAGCGGGACGAAAGTGTTACACTCCCTCCGGCCAAAACCCCGGGAAAGAGCTCCGCCACCAAAAAATCTTCTTCATCCGCCAGCGGGTGTAGCCCGGAGAAAGACCCGGCATAAAAAGCCGCATGCGTAGTGGAAAAGGCGGTTTTGGGTTCCCGCCCAACGCAAAGAGGGACCACCTCGGAAGAACGGACGGAATAAACCTGGGCGGCCAGCGGGCTGCATATGAAAATGCAGGAGAACAAACAAGCGCGATAACACAGCCGGACCAGAGTAAGCATAAATATCTTTTCATTTTAATAAACCAATGGCGGACGCCCCCATATGCCCTTTATGCTAAAGGGATAAAAATAAAGGGTTATCTCCTCGCCGCATTTTTCCCACGCTTTCCCGCTGCGCCCAAAGCACGGCGCGGGACCCGGCTGTTTTTTTATATACTTAATAATATGCTTTTTATTTGGTGGAAGAGTATCTTTGGTTTCCGCTCCTACCACACCCTCAAAAATGCCAAGGGGTGGCAGGCCGTTTTGTTCGGCGTGTATTTGCTGTTGATGGGCACGCTGGTCTTTAATGTGTATTTTGGTTTCCAACTATCCAAACAGCTGCCGGGATTTTTGGCCTCCGTGCCCGAAATCCGCCTGGAACAGGGCAAGCTGATCCAGCCGGACCACGCCGTTACCTTGCCGGTGGCCCGGACGGGGTTTCATATCGTACTGGACGCACAGGCCGCCCAGCCGCCCAGCTACCAACAATTTTTAGACAAGAAAATCATGGCCTTTGTATCTGCCGAACGCATTTATATGCCCTCGGTAGCAGGGATACAAAGCCAACCTTTTCCCTCCCAATGGAATTTCCATTGGACGCCGCAGCTGCTCAAAGAAAAGACCTCTCTCATCGGCCATGTACTGCAAAGTCTTGCATTTTTTGGCTCGGTGCTGGCCTTGGGCTTGTTTTTGATTTTTTCCCTGCTGTTGGCCGGGGCGGTGCTGCTGTGGTGGAACGGGCTGTCGCGGCGGCGGCTGCCTATGGCCATTTTGTGGCGGTGGGCGGTATTTTTGCAAGGGCCGGCCATGGTTCTGTGGATAGTCCATTTATTTTTTGGCGTACCGCTTTTTATCTTCGGCCTGTTTATTTTGTTTAACATCTACTCGCAGCAGATCTTCAACACGCTGCCGGGCCCGCAACCGAGGTAACTATGTATCTAAAAGTCATTCGCAAATTCAGCTCCGCGCACCGTTTGCCTTTCTATGACGGCCCTTGCCACAACCTGCACGGGCACACCTGGAAGGTGGTCTTTCTCATCAGCGGCCCCGTACAAAAAAACGGCATGGTGGCCGATTTTAAAGAGCTTAAAAAATTATTGGACGGCATTCTGCCGGACCACCAATATTTAAACGATTTGCTGGAAAACCCCACCGCCGAAAATTTGGCCCCGTATTTATTTCAAAAGGGGGCCGAGGTCTTGGCGCCGCTGGGGCTAAAAATCAAAAGTTTGGAGCTGTGGGAGAATGAAAATGCAGCCGCCGTCTTTGAAGGTGAATGAGATTTTTTATTCTCTGCAGGGCGAAGGTCCCCACACCGGGATGGCCGCGGTTTTTGTGCGCTTGGCCGGGTGCAGCATGGGCTGCCCGTTCTGCGACACCAAATACGCCTTTCAATCCGGGCAGGAAATGACCGTGGAACAAATCCTGCACACGCTCCAGGCCTACCCTTGCCGCAACGTCATTTTGACGGGCGGAGAGCCCACGGAGCAGGACTTTGCCCCCCTGGCCCGCGCGCTCAAACAGCACGGCTACCAAGTGCATATGGAGAGCAACGGCGCGCACGACGTTGACGTAAGCGACATTGATTATTTGGTCATTTCCCCCAAAAAATACGTCAGCGCGCGCATGCTGCAAAAAGCCCACGCCATTAAAATCGTCGTCGGGCAAGATACCGATTTAGCCGACTTGGCCACCTATTTCCAATACGCAAACAGCCACACCGTGGTTTGTTTGCAGCCGCAAAGCAACTTACAGGAGAATATAGACCTATGCGTAAAAATCATCAAGCAAAATCCCTTTCTCAGGCTCAGCCTGCAAACGCACAAAATGGCGCACCTCAAATAACCCAAGAAAAGGTTTTGCAAAACCTGCGTGAAATTTTAAGCTATATTGGCGATGACCCCGAGCGCGAGGGCCTGCAGGAAACCCCGCTGCGTATCGTGCGCAGCTGGGAAAAATTATTCGGCGGATACAAAATGCGCCCGCAGGACGTACTCAAAACCTTTACCGAAGGCTCCTGCGAGGAAATGGTTGTGCTCAAGGACATTGAGTTTTACTCCACTTGCGAGCACCACCTGCAGCCGTTCTTTGGCACCATTAGCATTGGGTATTTGCCCAAGGGGCGCGTGCTGGGCATTTCTAAATTGGCGCGGTTGGTGGAAGTGTATGCCCGGCGCCTGCAAATCCAAGAAAAACTGGTGGCGCAAATTGCCGACAGTTTAATGCAAACCTTGCAGCCTTACGGCGTCATGGTGGTATGCAAGGCCAAGCACCTGTGTATCAGTTCGCGCGGCATTGAAAAGCACAATGCCGTCATGGTGACCAGCGCCATCCGCGGTGCGTTTAAAAAAATGGAAGTACGCAACGAATTTTTAGATATGATTAAGTAGGAGAACCCCATGGCCAAACAAATCATGGGCATTATCAATGCCACGCCGGACTCATTTTACGACGGAGATCCGCAGAACAATTTAGACACCCTGCTGGCCAAGTGCCAAACGTATTTGGACGACGGGGCCGATATTTTAGACATTGGCGGAGAGTCCACCCGTCCCGGGGCCACCCCCGTATCGGCTGAGGAAGAACTCGCCCGCACCTTGGAACTCATCACGCAGGCACGCAAACGCTGGCCCCAAGCCATCCTTTCGCAAGACACCTTTAAACTGCCCGTGGCGTTAGAAGGGCTCAAGGCCGGGGTCAACATCATCAACGATGTCAGCGGCACCCCGGACGAGGAAATGTTTAAACTGGTCAAAGATTTTCATGCGCAAATCGTCATCATGCACAGCCGCGGCACGCCGCAAAATATGCAAGAGCTGACTGACTACGATGATATTTTGGCTGAAATCAAGGATTTTTTGGCGCGTAAAATTGCCCGCGCCCAACACTACGGCCTGCACAAAGAACAAATCATCATAGACCCGGGCTTTGGCTTTGCCAAAACGCGCGAACAAAACTATAAACTGCTGGCCCACGCGTCCTTTTTGACCGGGCTGGGTGTGCGGCTGCTGATTGGGCTGTCGCACAAAAAGTTTTTAAGCCAACCGGGCGAAAAACCCCCCAAGCGCAAAACGCAAACCCTGTGCGCCAATTTTGCCGCGTTGGCCGCCGGGGCGGATATTTTGCGCGTACACGACGTACGGGAAACCAAAAAAGTAGTTAATTTCTTCTTAGAATTGGAGGCAAACGCATGAGTAAAGTTTATTTAACGCAGGCCGGCTCCTTCCGCGCCAAACACAGCCACGACGGCGCCTTGGCCGAGGCCGCCCACGAGCATGAATTTCATTACGAGGCCACCTTTTACGGCGCCATTAATGAGGAACGCTTTTTGGTGGATTTCCGCCAAATCAGCGCCTTATTTAAAACGGAATTGGAAAAAAGACTCAACGGCGCGGACTTGTCCTCTTTTTTACCTTACCCGACGGTGGAATCCTTGGCCATTTGGCTCTATGAACGCCTCAAGGCCAAGTTGCCCAAGCTCTACAGCGTCAAGGTGTCAGAAGACGCGGACCGCTGGGTAGAATACCGGGGCGAAGAATAATGCCGCTGGCTATTTTGGCGTTGGGCAGCAACCAAAACGACCCCAAAACGCAGCTGGACCGTGCCTTGGCGGCCTTGGCGCGCTTAGGCACTGTCAAGGAAACCGCCCCCTATATTTTGTCTAAACCGGAAGGGTATGACGCCCAGCCGGATTTTGTGAACACCGTCTGCCTGCTCTCCACCCCGTATAAACCGGCGGACTTGCTGCGCAAACTCAAGGAACTGGAAACCGAATTGGGCCGTGTAAAGACCTTCCCCAATGGGCCGCGGGTCATAGATTTGGATATTTTGTTTTACGATGATCAAATTATCTTTGATGACGAGGCCATGCTCTTTGTCCCCCACCCGCGGCTGCACCAGCGGGAATTCGTGCTCAAGCCCCTCAGCTATTTACTGCCGGATTTTGTACATCCGCAGCTGGACAAAAGTATCATCACGCTCTACCGCGAGCTCATGCGCCAAAAGGGGCAGCCCTCGTGTAAAATTTTGTAGAATGAGAGTAGATTATGCGGAACAAATTTTTACTTTTTTGTCTGTGTGCCTTGTGTCTGGCCGCCTGCCGCACCGCCCCCAAAACGCCGGGCCGCGTGGGACAGATGTATTTTGCCACCGTTACCTTTGAACTCAATGGCAATGAAATTGCCTTACCCTCTTACAAAACCATTGACGAGGCCGTCAAAGTATATAAAAAAGACCCGTCCGTTACCCTGCAAGTGCGCGGCTATGCCGACGCCAGCGGCAGCGCGGCGGTCAATTTACGCTTGAGCCGGCAGCGGGCCGACACGGTGGCCAAAGCCCTGCAAATCCGCGGGGTGCCGACCCAACATATCCATGCCAAAGGGTACGGAGCCCAAAAGCCCGTGGCGTCTAACAATACGCCCGAAGGCCGCGCGCAAAACCGCCGGGTGGAGATAGAATTTCCCTACCCGCAAGATTCACTTTGAGCAGTTCCCCGCGTACAAACCGGGGCAAACCAAAAGGAGGAAATTGTGAAGAAAGTAGCTTTATTCTGCGCCGCTTTGCTGTTGTTGGCGGCGTGCCACTGCGAAAGAAAAACCACCGGCACCCCGTGCCGCAAAGCCGCCTGCCGCTGCGCCCAAACCGGTGTATGCAAGGCAGCCCAAAAGGGCGCTTGCACCTGTGCTAAAAAAGCCCGCGACGCCAAGGCCGCCAAGGCCCAAAAAGCCAAGACCACCCGCGCCGACAAAAAAGCCTTCGCCGCGCAAGCCGCCGCTGAAAAAAGAGCCTCTACGCAAGCCGAAGAGCTGGCTGCTTTAGGGACGGTCTCCCGCACAGGCAATGTTCTTACCGTTTCCTTTAAAGAGCCGATCCGCTTTGGGCACAACAGCGACAAAATTGACGCCCGCTCCAATAAAAATTTAGACGCCACCGCCAACTTGCTCAAGAAACAACCGGGCAATATCATCGTCGTCAAGGGTTATACCGATTCGCTGGGCGACCCCAACTACAATATTGACCTGTCCCAGCGCCGGGCCCAGGCCGTAGCGGACGCACTCAAAGCCCGCGGTGTGGCGGAGGAAAACCTTTCCGCCGTGGGCTACGGGGCCTCCCACCCGGTGGCCCCCAATGCTACCGCCCAAGGCCGCGCGCAAAACCGCCGCGTAGAATTGGAAATTAAAGTAAAATAAGTTTTACTCTGCACAGAAAACCCCTGCTTTTGGGCAGGGGTTTTTTATGTCCAAATAAGTTTTAGGGGAGCCGGTAGAAATCCCAACCAGCGCCAGATATTTTCTCCCCTCCCAATGAACGGCAGAGCTTTTCCAGCAATTCGTAGCGATCGGAACTATGGCTCACCACACAAAATCTTTCCCCGGGGTAACTACTCTGTTGCAGCAAGTGTTGACGGTAATACCCATACCTCGCGCCCGCACAATAAACCGCTGCTTTTGATTGCAAACGACAATGAAATCCGGCAGGGTAGTAAATGAACTCCCCATCGTTTTCCTCCTGCAAAGTTCCCCCCGCCGGAGGATTAATGCCCAAGTCCGAAAAGCGGACAGCGTATTCGCCGTTTCCCATATAATACACCTCCTGCGCATCGGCCAAGGTACGCACAAGGGGTTGCAAGGTGGCAAAGCGTGTTTTAAGCACAGACAGCTCATACTGTGGCAAGGCAATAGCGGCCAATATACCAATGATGAGGACGACAACTAAAAGTTCAATGAGCGTAAAGCCGCTTAAATATTCTCTCGCTACGTCATTCCCGAAGGTTGTTATCGGGAATCTCGTCGTGTTTTTAAGAGGCTGAGATCCCCGAGCGCTGCGCGCCGCAGTTTCGGGGATGACGGCATTAAATAAGCCGCCTAAACGGCCCGTAGAACGGTTTTTCATAAAAGGGCTCCTTTTTGGGTAAATTTTCCCTGCAATTAAAATTTACCAAAAAAAAAACATTAGGCAAGTGTTTTAAAAAGGGGAGCCCACTTCTACGACGAGAAAACAAAAAACGAACAGCAAAAACAATAAGGCTGAGATTCCCGATTACAACTTTCGGGAATGACGGCATAGATAGAAACAGCAGAGCCGTTTATAAAATGCTGTCGTGCTGAGGGGTTTTTGCTCAGCACCTTCCATTTTCCCCGTTGTTTATTGA
>CAVDMZ010000004.1:0-22171 GCA_963610115.1 Duodenibacillus sp. | reverse complement strand
GAACGAAAAAGAACGCATCAACCCGCTCTTTACCGTGAACAACGGCAAGGCCGATGTCTTGGTGTACAGCTTGGCGGAACTGCTCAAAGCGGTCAAGGACGCCGCCTCTGCCGGAGCCACCATCCAGCGTTACAAAGGGTTGGGTGAAATGAACCCCGAGCAGTTGTGGGAAACCACCATGGATCCGTCCAAACGCAAGTTGATTCAAGTAAAAATCAATGACGCGGCCGACACGGAACAGGCCTTTACCATGCTGATGGGCGACAAAGTAGAGCCGCGCCGCGAGTTTATCCAATCGCACGCGCTGGAAGTAAAGAACTTGGACATTTAACTTTCCCCGCCGGATTTTTCCGGCGGAGAACCTATTTCAACGTTTTAAGGGGAGTTTAAAATATCATGAGCGAAGAATTGACGGGGGCGGCCCAAGAGCCGCAGCAAAACAACGTAGATTTATTCGGCAATATCCAACAGCGCGACATTGCGGGCGAGATGCGCTCGTATTACATTGATTACGCCATGAGCGTTATCGTTGGCCGCGCCCTGCCGGACGTGCGCGACGGCTTAAAGCCGGTACACCGCCGCGTGCTCTATTCCATGAATGAAATGGGCCTAAAATACAACAAGGCCTATAAGAAATCCGCCCGCGTGGTCGGTGATGTGCTTGGTAAATACCACCCGCACGGCGACACCGCCGTATATGACACCTTGGTGCGTATGGTGCAGGATTTTTCCTTGCGCAAACCTTTAATTGACGGGCAGGGCAACTTCGGCTCTATTGACGGAGACTCCGCCGCCGCCATGCGTTACACGGAGTGCCGCCTGCAGAAGATTGCCGACGAGATGCTCAACGATTTGGACAAAGAAACCGTCAAGATGATCCCCAACTACGACGGCTCCTTGATGGAACCGTCCGTATTGCCGGCCAAAGTGCCTGCTTTGTTGGTGAACGGTTCGGCCGGTATCGCTGTGGGTATGGCTACCAATATTCCCACCCACAACTTGGGCGAGGTCTGCGACGGGATTATTGCCTACATCAAGGATCCGTCCATTTCCACCAAAGAGATGATGAAGATCATCAAAGGGCCGGATTTCCCCACCGGGGCCATCATTCGCGGGACCAAAGGCATTTATGAATATTTTGAAACGGGCCGCGGCAGCGTCAAGGTGCAGGCCACCACGGAAATTGAAGAAAGAAAAGGCGGCCGCGAAGCCATTGTCGTAACGGCCATTCCGTACCAGGTCAACAAAACGGCCTTGATTGAAAGCATTGTTGCCTTGGTGCGCGATAAAAAAGTAACCGATATCGCCGACATTCGCGACGAGTCGGACCGCCGCGGCATGCGCCTGGTCATTGAAGTCAAGCGCGACGGCAACGCCCAAGTGGTGCTCAATCATTTGTATAAACACACCCAGCTGCAGACCTCTTTCCCGGTGAATATGCTGGCCATTGTGGACGGCCGCCCGCGCGTGCTCTCACTCAAGGAAGTGATGAAGGCCTATGTGAAGCACCGCCAGGAAGTCGTTACCAACCGCACCAAATTTGACTTGAACAAGGCCCAACGCCGCGAACATGTGTTGGCGGGCTTGCTGATTGCCATTGCGCACATGGACGAAGTGGTGGCTATTATCCGCAGCAGTAAAGATGTGCCGACCGCCAAGCTGGCCTTGATGCAGACCTTTCAACTTTCTGAAGTGCAGGCCCAGGCCATTTTGGATATGCGCTTGCACCAGTTGACGCAGCTGTCTTCTGCGGCCATTGAGCAAGAGCAAAAAGACTTGTTGAAACTCATCGCCGAACTGCAGGGCATTTTGGCCGACCCGCAAAAGATTTTGGAAATCATCGTCAATGAATTGGCCGAGCTAAAAAAGAACTACGGCGATCCGCGCCGCACCGAAATCGGCCCGGATATGACGGACTTCTCTATGGAAGATTTTATTGAAAAAGAGGACGTCGTCATTACCATTTCCAACGACGGTTACGCCAAACGCATTCCGCTCTCTACCTACAAGAGCCAAAACCGCGGCGGCAAGGGCATCATCGGCGGCAAGACCAAGGAAGAAGATTTTATGGAACATTTGTTCATCACTTCTTCCCACTCCACCATTTTGATGTTTACCAACCGCGGCCGCGTATTTGCGTTGCGTGCGTTTGAAATTCCCGAGGGAACCCGTATGTCCAAGGGCAAGGCTATTGTCAATCTGTTGCAGCTGACCGGCGAGGAAAAAGTAACCTCTGCCGTGGCCATTGAGGACTTTAACCCCAAGGAGCACGAAGGCGAAAAAGCCTATCTGTTTATGTGCACCCGCATGGGCAGCGTCAAGCGCGTGGAATTGGACCAGTTTGCCAATATCCGCAAGTCCGGCATTATTGCCATTGGCTTAGACGAGGGCGATGTGCTGATCAGCGTGCAAATGACCTACGGCCAAAGCGATATCATCATTGCCACTAAACACGGCAAATCCATCCGCTTTGACGAGCAAGAAGCCCGCGCCATGGGCCGCCCGGCCAAGGGGGTGCGCGGCATTAACCTGAGCAAAGGCGATGAGGTGGTCGGTATGGAGCAGGCCCCCAGAGAGGGCAACCAGCCCGATGTCTTGTCCGTCTGTGAAAACGGCTTTGGCAAACGCACGGCCTTTAGCGAATACAAACGCCAACGCCGCGGCGGAATGGGCGTGATTACCATTAAAACCAGCGAACGCAACGGCTCTGTCGTGGGCATCAAGTTGGTAGATGAAAGCAAAGACTTGATGGTCGTTACGGAAAAAGGCATGACCATTCGCACCCGCTGTGAGGAAATCCGCTCCGTGGGCCGCAATGCCCAAGGCGTACGGTTGGTTAAGCTGGAGGAGGGCGACAAGATTGCCCGTATCGCTCCGGTGGTCAAGGATGAGGAAGACCCCGCCGAGGAATAATCCCTCCGGCCTGAAAAGCTACTTCTTAACGCAGGCGGGGACTTATTTCCCCGCCTGCGTTTTTACGCAAATTTTTGTCCGTGCGGGAAGCGTTTTTTATCCAGGCAGAAAAGGAAAACAACAGGGTCGCAAATCCGGCAGGAGGGATCAGACGGGGGAGCAATTTTTCCGCTTTTTATTTGCCGCGGCGTTCTTTTTTTACCCGCGCGTGTACCAACTGTTTAAACACACGGCCGCGTTCCTCATAGTCTTTAAACTGGTCAAAAGAGGAGCAGGCCGGAGAAAGCAACACGACGTCGCCTTTTTTGGCATGGGCAAAGGCAAAATCTACGGCGGTTTTTAAATCGCCGCAGCGGGTAATGGGGAACTGTCCCTTCAGTTCCCGTTCAATTTTATCCATACTTTCGCCAAGGGTAAGCACTTGTTTGCAAAAGGCCTTCAAATAAGGCAGTAACACTTCGTAAGAGGCTCCCTTGTCGCGTCCGCCCAAAATCAGCCAAATATGCGGGGCTTTATCAAAGGATTGCAGGGCAATGACCGTAGAGTCCAGATTTGTGGCTTTGGAATCATTGACGTAAATGACCCCCTTGTGATACGCGCACGGCTCTATGCGGTGCTCCATGGCTTCAAAGCGGTCAAACACCGTTTGGATAATCTCCGGATCTACGCCCACCGCCAAGGCGCACAAGGCCGCAGCCATGGCGTTTTCTACATTGTGAATCCCCTTCAGTTTGGGCGGATGCAGGCGGTAGCCTGCGCTAAAGATGATTTCATCGCCGTCAAAAAATACATCTGTTTTTAAGGGATGTTTGGCCTTGGCAGAAAAAGCGCTTACCTTGCCTCTTAATGCGGGGGCCCATTTGGCGCAAAAGTCATCCCCGCCGTTCAGCACGGCAAAGTCATTGGTGCGTTGGTTTTTAAACAGGCGTTTTTTGGCGCGGAGATAATTTTCCATACCGCCGTGGTGGTCCAAATGATCCGGCGTGATATTGAGCAAACACGCCACCTTGGGGCGGAAGAAGGTGCTGTCCTCTAACTGGTAACTGGATACTTCTATGACTAAAAAATCTTGGGGGCGGATTTCATCGGCCGCGGACGACACCGGGGAGCCGATATTGCCCGTTACAAATACACGGCGGTGCGGCTGGCACCGTGCGCAATACTCCTTTAAAATTTCGCCCAGCAAGGTGGTGGTAGTGGTTTTGCCGTTGGTACCGCTGACCGCCAATATAGTAGCTCCCTTGGGGATAAAGGCCAAAGCCAGCTCCAGTTCCGAAAAAACAGGCAAGCGGCGTTTTCGCGCTGCGCGCAGGATAGGGCTTTGGGGGAAAATTCCCGGGCTTTTAATGATAAAACCGCAATCAAACACCCGCGCGGAGTGTCCCTCGGTTTCCACCTCTATCCCGGCGGGCAAGCCCAGATTTTGCGCATGGGGAAAGGCGTGCTCCTCACTGATTAGCACCTCAAAACCGTGGCGCCGGAGCAGAGCGGCGGCTTGCCGTCCGCTGCGCCCCAGCCCCAATACGCAGGCCCGTTGCCCGAGGAATTTTTCCGGCTTAAACATATTTTGCCTCCAGGGCCTCGCGTACGGTCTTCTGGTCCGAAAACGGCAATACCTGATGACCGATTTTTTGGGTTTGCTCATGCCCTTTGCCGGCCACGAGGACGATATCTCCCGGGCGGGCCGCGGTCACGGCCTTAAAAATCGCACGGCGGCGGTCCGGCTCCACCTCAAAATGGGTAAAACCCGTCATCCCCTTTTGGATATCCGCAAAAATCTGCGCAGGGTCTTCGGTGCGGGGATTGTCGTTGGTCAAGAAAACAAGGTCGCTGTTTTGACAGGCGGTATGGCCCATTAAAGGCCGTTTGGTACGGTCGCGGTCGCCGCCGCAGCCAAACACCGTAATCACGCGCCCCTTCTTAAAGGGGGCCACCGTCTGATAAGCCCGCTGCAAGGCTTCATCGGTATAAGCAAAATCTACAAATACAAAAAAATCCTGCCCCGCTTCTATGCGCTCCATACGGCCCGGTACGCCGGGCAACTGCGCCATTCCCGCCAAGGCGGCGGCTTCATCTATGCCATGGGCCTTGGCAATACACAGCGCGGCCAGAGCATTATACACATTGTGCCGGCCCAGCAGACGGGTCCTTCCGCGCAGCCCGTTGACGCAAAAGGCGGTGCCGTGCAAGCTCTCTTCTATTTGTTGGGCGCGGTAATCGGACGGCCCTTGCAAACTATACGTCAGCAGACGTACTTTGCCGCGCAGCATTTCTAAGAGCCTTTGCCCATAGGGGTCATCGGCATTGATGATAGCGGTTTTGGGTTTCTTGTGATTGTCGGCCGAGAGCAGTTCCTCAAAGAGTTTTCTTTTGGCGGCGAAATAATTTTCAAAGGTATGATGAAAATCTAAATGGTCCCGCTGCAAATTGGTAAAGACGGCCGTATTAAAATGAATATGCCGCACCCGCTGTTGCTCTAAGGAATGGGAGGAGACCTCCATAACCAAGGCATCCGTTTGGGCGTCCTGCATTTGTTTGAGCAATTGAAAGAGCGGCAAGGACAGCGGCGTGGTGTTGGGGGCCTGCGCTACCACCCGGCCGTTGATACGGTAATTGACCGTGCCCAGTACAGATACCCTTTTGCCCGCGTGTTGCAAGGCGGCCTCTGCCAAATAGGAAATGCTGGTCTTGCCCTTGGTACCCGTAATGCCGGTAATACATAAAGGGTCTGAGGGGCGGCCGTAAAATTCATAGGCGGCGTCTGCCATGTCTTGGTCTAAATGGTTTGATTTAAAAAAGACGGCCGGCGCGGGCACGGGGGGTTCTTGGGCCGACACCACCAGCACCGCCCCTTTTTGTACGGCGTCTTGGATGAAGAGATTGCCGTCGTGGTGTACTCCCTTGAGCGCAAAAAAGACAAACCCCGGCCGGACCTCGGCGGAGTGATACGTCAGGCCTGTAATCTGTAAGCCGCGCCCGGCGGCAAAAGCAAGTACGCGTGAAAGCATAAGAGTTATCCCGCCGTAACGGCTTGGGCGTGTTCCCCCACGATTTTAAGATATTGCATCTTGCGGTGCAATCCCACATCCACCGGGATGATATTGCGGCCATTGTCCAGTACGATTTCGCTTACTTGTGTGTGTCCTACCACTTGGCGCAGTTCACTGCGCGGGCAAGAGGACAGCAGGTCATCTAAATCTTCCCAAAAAATACCGCCGAAGCGGTCCGTACCGCTGCGGTGAACGCTGATATTAAAAATGGGATGCCGGAAGAATTCATGTTTAATCGCCTCGCGGAAAATCATATTGCTCAAGACGGCCACATTGTTTTCCGTCAATTCATCCAGCTGCATTTTAAAAATTCTCATCAATTTATGCGTAACCCCCGCATGCGTAAATAAAAACCCCTTGTAGGCATAAGCAGCGCGGATTTCAAAATCTAACACTTGGCGTTTGAGTTTGTCGCGCACCAGCTTAGCCTCTTGCTTGCTAAAGCCGGAAATTAAAAAATTGCTCATCATCAGTTCCAGCTCGTGATTGCCCACCAAGCGGACGACTTCCCCTTGGTCTGCATGGGCCTGTTTCTGCAATTTATCCAGTAAATCATCCACTTGGCGCGGCTGCGGTCCGCGGTCAAAAATGTCTCCCATTTGCACCAAACGGTTCCGGCCGCCGGACCAGTTCAATTGTCCGTCCACCAGCCCTGCATGGCGCAAAATGTACACAAAAGGATCGTACTGGCCGTGCACATCGCCCACAACAATGATTTGCCTTTGTGGCTTGTTTTCACTCATAAATAATATAATGACAGTATAGCAAAATGCCTTGCGCCCTGGCGCGGGGCAAAAGGACCCATATGAAAATATCCCGCCCCCTGCTTTACGGTCTGCGGCGGCTGTTGGGAAAAGAAAACGTACATACCGATGAGCTGTCCTTACAGCTAAACAGTTACGATTGTTCCCAAAGCCGCCACCGTCCCGATGCCGTGGTCAAAGTAACCGATGCGGCTCTCCTGCCCGCACTGGTCCGCTTGCTGGCACAGGCCAAGGTGCCCTTTACGGTCCGTGCGGCGGCCACCAACCACGCCGGCAGCTGCGCCGCGGTCCAAGGCGGGGTAGTGATTAATGTCAATGCGCTGGACCACATTTATCAAATCCATCCCCAACAAGGCTATGCCGAGGTGGCCCCGGGCGTCGTTACGGCGCAACTGCAAACGCAACTGCAGCCGTTGGGCTTTTTTTACGCGCCGGATCCGGCCAGTGAGGCCGTTTGCACGCTGGGGGGCAATTTGGCCCAAAACGCCAGCGGCGCACGCTGTATGAAATACGGTAACACGGCCGACAATACCCTGCAGGCGGATTTGGTTACTCCGCAGGGGCAAAGCCTTTCCCTGCGCCACGATGCGCCGGGGCCGGATTGGCTGGGCCTGTTGGCCGGGAGCGAAGGAACCTTGGGTATTATTCAAAAAATGCAGGTTAAAATTTTGCCGCTGCCCAAGCAAGTCAGAACCTTTTTAACTACCTTTGATACCTTGGAAGGCGCGGTGCAAACCGTGTCTGACTTGGTGGCCCAAGGGCTCCTCCCCCGCTGTGTGGAGGCCATGGACCAGACTACCACCCGCGCTGTGGAAGAGTTCGCCCACGCGGGCTATCCCACGGATGCGCAAGCCTTGTTGATTTTGGAGCTGGACGGCACCCGGCCGCAGATAGCCCGGGATGAAGAACGTCTGCACGCTCTTTGCCAAGCGCGCGGCTGCCGGACCTTTACCGCGGCCAAAAACGAAGAAGAACGTGAAAAGCTTTGGCGCGGGCGGCGCGCGGCGTATTCTGCGATGACGGCTTTGGCTCCCAGCGTGGCGGTGGGGGACGGCACCGTGCCCCGCAGTGAGCTGGCGCAAACCCTGCACCAAGTGCGCCGGATTTTGGACCAATACGGCGTACAGGCCAGCCTGCTCTTTCACGCGGGCGACGGCAATTTTCATCCGCAAATTATTTTTGATTCCCGCAACCTGGAGCAAAGCCGCCGCGTCAGCAAAGCCTTGCAGGAGATTTTAAAAACGTGCATAGACCACGGCGGCACGCTTTCGGGCGAGCATGGCGTAGGCATAGAAAAACGCGCCGTTATGGCCTATCAATATTCGCGCGAAACCTTGCGCTTGATGAGCCAACTCAAAAAAGCCTTGGACCCGGAGAATTTGTCTAACCCCGGCAAAATTATTCCCGTCGGGTTTGAGGATAAGGCGGCCGTACATGCGGAAACGGACCCGGAGGTGCTCCGGCTGGCCGGGGAAATTAAACGCCGCGTCGCCGCCGGAGAAAAAACCCGCGTAACGGGTGCGCGGACCCAGTGCCAAAAGCCCGCCGCCGCGGATTTGTCCGCCCGTTCCTTGCACCGCATTTTGGATATAGACCTGACCAATTACACCGCCACGGTGCAGGCCGGGGTTTTGGTGTCAGATTTGTTGAAGGAACTCTCGCAGCGCGGCGTGTACGCGCCGCTTCCGCCTCACTATCCGGGCACGGTGGGCGGGCTGGTCAGCCAAAAACGCTGTCTGCCGCTGACGCCGTGTCTTACCGGGGTGCAGGCCATTTTGCCCAACGGGGATATTATAGACTATGGCGGGAAACTGATGAAGAATGCCGCGGGGTACAATTTATGCCGTTTGTTTACGGGAGCGTGCGGTACGCTGGGGATGCTCACGCGGCTTACCTTTAAAATTTATGCTGCTCCCGTGGCAGCGCCGCTCCTGCCCCCGATTTGGCCTTGCCGGAAGTCCGACCCTTGGCTGCGGGCCGTACAGGATCAGCTGGATCCGCAGCATTTATTTTTAAGTGCGGAAGAGGACGGGCGTGTATGAAAAAATTTTTCTTTTCCCTTAATCCGTTGCAATCCGTTCCGGGCCTCCCGGGGGGGTGCTCCTTGCAAGAAAGCGTGGCGCGCTGCACCCGCTGCAACGGTTGCGTGCAAAGCTGCCCTTCTTATTTTATTTACAAGGAGGAAACTTTTTCGCCGCGCGGGCGCAACCAAATTTTGCGCCTTTTGTTGGAGCGTAAAATAAAACCTGTGCAACACATAGAGCTTTTGGAACGTACCGCCGCGCATTGTTTGCTCTGCGGGCGTTGCACGCGCGCCTGCGCCGGGCATTTGCCCGTCCCTGAGCATACCCTGGCTCTGCGTCAAGCATTGGATTTGTCCGTCCTGCCTGCTAGCCTGTTGGCGGTGCTCCGCTGGCGCAGCCGTCGGCCGGATCGTCTAGCCCGCTTGGCCAGTACCTATTACTTTTTACGCCGCTTGGGCGCGGCGCGTTTGGCGCGCTTGCTTTTGCCCTTGCGTTGGTTAAAGCATTTAGACGATATTTTGCCCGACCGACCGATGACCCTGCCCGCCGCCTTGCGCCGCGCGGGGCTCAAGGCCGACACGGACCAACCCGGAGCCTTGTATTTGCCCGGGCCGGAAACCTCCTATGTATGCGGCCAAAATGGCGTGGCCGCTTTGCGGCTGTTGCAAAAGAAAAAGCCCCGGTTGCTGTGGGGGTTTTCCTCTGGGCTGCTGGAACAAGTGTATGGGGATAAAATCCCCTTGCTTAAAACAGCCCGCCGTTTGCTTTTGGAGTGGGAAAAATGGGCCCAAGGGCGTAAACTTCCTTTGGTAACAGAGAGCATAGAGCTTTATTCTTTTCTTAAAAATTATCCCGTTTTGTTTGCTTCTATGCCCGGCTGGTATGCCCGGGCGGAGGCCTTTGCCCAACAGGTGTTTTTTATTACCGATTTTATGCCGTTGCGCGGGAAAGCCGCGGGGGCTATCCCTAAAACCGCGTGGGACCGCTCGGGCCTGCTCAGCCCGCAAGACGCCCCCTTCCCCCGCCTGCAAAAAATATTAAAAACACATTTTGGCAAAAATTTGGTAGAGTGTGAGTATAGCCGTTTTCCGTTGCCGGCCGGCGGCACGGGTTTTGCCCGGGGCTGCCCCGCGCGGGAAATGGGAATTGAAAACGCAAAGGACGTAGCACGCGGGCAAATAGAGCAGGTGTTTTGCCTCTCCGGTTTGGCCGCGTTGGAGTTAGGCGCGCAGCTGCGGAAACAAAAACCATCCGCGCGGGCCTGCTCTGTGGTCTGTATTCAAACGGAAAAATGACCGAGTTTAGCAAAGAACCCCCCAAGTTGTCTGCCGATGAGAAGCTAAACCTTCTTGTAGAGTTTGGCGCGCGCATTTCCTGTGAGCTGCGCTTGGACAAACTCTTAGACATTATTGCCCGGCAGATTACCCGCATGCTGGATGTGGGGCGCTGCACTATTTATTTAAAGGACGCGGAACGGAATGAGCTGTGGTCCAAAATTGCACAGGGGCGCGGCTTGGAACACACCGAAATCCGCGTACCGTTAGACGGCGAAACGGTTACCTCTATCGTAGCGCGTACGGGCCAAACCATTAACTTGGCCGACGCGTATGAGGACAAACGCTTCTCTATGGCCGTGGATATGGTGACGGATTTCCGCACGCATACTTTGTTGGCGGTGCCGCTTAAAAATAATTCCGGCAAGGTGCTGGGGGTTTTTCAAGTAGCCAACAAGGCAGACGGATCGCCGTTTGATAAAAAGGACGAGGGCATTTTGCTGCTGCTGGCCACCTTGGCCGCCAGCTCCATTGAAATCGCCAAACTCTACCAAGATGTGCATGTGGCCCAGTTGGAAACCATTTACCGCTTGGCCGTTACAGCTGAATACCGCGACCAGCAGGACACCCGCGCGCATTTAAAAAATATCAGCATCATTTCTTATCTGTTGGCTTTGGCCTTGGGTATGAGCAAAAAAGAAGCCGAGCTTATCAAAAACGCCAGCCCCCTGCATGATATCGGCAAGGTGGCTTTGGCGGATACGATTTTGCTCAAACCGGGCCGCTTGACCCCGGAAGAATTTGAAATTATGAAGTCCCACACCGTTTATGGCGGGCGCATTTTGGAGGGGGCCCATTCCAAGGTTTTGCAAGTGGCCCACAAAATGAGTCTGTACCACCACGAAAAGTGGAACGGCACCGGTTACCCCAAGGGTTTGCAGGGGGAGAATATCCCCTTAGAGGCCCGTATCATCACGGTGGCGGATGTGTTTGACGCGCTGTGCGTGTCGCGCGTGTACAAAAAAGCGTGGAAAACCGACGATGCCTACCTGTATATTTTGGGCGAAAGCGGCAAGGCCTTTGATCCGCGCATTGTGGCCGCCTTTAAAAAGATTTATTCCTCCGTGCGCAAACTGTATTTAAACCAAACCCCGCAGGCCCCGGCTCCGTCCGTGGCTCTTGCACAGGTCTCTGCGCACAAGTAACCCCGTATGATGAAGTGTGCTTGCCCGCAAGATTTCTCCACCAAATGGCATTTGATGCTGTGGCTGTTGGCGGGGGCCTTGTTGTCCTTTACCTTGGTACGGGTGGCCTTGTATTTTTCCTATCAGCCTGTGTTTGCCGGGCTTTCTGCTGCGCACACCGCGGCGGCCTTTGTGCAGGGCCTGCGTTTTGATTTTTCCGTTATCGCTTTGTTTTTGGGCCCCGGTATTTTTCTCTTGTTTTTGCCCTTCCGTTCGGTCAAATGGGCCCAAGGAATTTATGTCCTGCTGCTGGGCGTTTGGCTGGTTTTGCTTATGACCTTAGCCAGTGATTTTCTTTACTTTCCGCAGGCCAAACGGCATATGGCAGAGGAGCTGCTGCACGTCAAAAATGAGTGGGCCTTTTTATTGCATTTTGCGCTGGTAAATTGTTGGCCCTATCTGTTGGCGGGGGCCTTGTTTTATGCCGGAGGCTTGTGCTTGGGCTTGCGCTACATCCGGCGGCATTGGCGTCCGGCGGACAGCGCCGCTTGGCGGACCGGGGCCGCGTGCGGACTCCTTTTACTTTTTATGTTGGTGGGTATTCGCGGGAAATTAGGTTCGGGCAAGCCCTTGTCTATGACGGACATTCACCGCTACAGTTCCTCCCCGGCGCAGGCCACCTTGATGATTAACGGCGTCTTTTCCTCTTACCACTCTCTGCGCCGCGGAGACACGGCTCCTGCAAACCCCACCGACAAAGAATGGGCCTTGACTCACGCGAGGGGATTGTTGGCTTCTCCCCAAGAAACCTTTGTCCGCCCGGATTATCCGCTGCTGCGCCAAGTGAAAACAGCCGCGCCGTTTCGCGCCAAGAATGTGCTCATCGTCCTGTTGGAAAGTTGGACCCCGAAATACATAGACTCCTTTGGACAGGGGCATTATCAGGTAACCCCACACTTTGATGAATTGGCCCGCCAAGGGGTGCGCTTTACCCAAGCCTATGCCAGCGGAGTGCGCAGTATTTTTGGCATTTCCGCCGCCTTTGCCGGGGTGCCGCTTATTCCGGGGCTGCCTCATTTTGCGTATGGGCTGGAGCTCAATCAAATTACCTCGCTGGCGCAAGCCCTAAAACGCCAGGGGTATTACACGGCGTTTATCCAATCCTCGCTGCGCAGTTCGTACCAAATGTGCAATATTTCCAAAAAAATTTTTGGGGTGGAGGAAAGTTTTGGTATGGAAGATATCCCCCGGCTGATGAATTACCGCGCGGAGCAAGACTTCGGCTACGACTATGATCTGCTGCAATTTGCCGCGGGCAAGGCCGATGCCGCCCACCGCGCAGGCCAGCCGTTTTTCCTCTTTACCTTTACGGGCACTACGCATATGCCCTTCCGGCAGACACGCCCGAGTTTGACAAATATCCGCGCACCCACGAGGAAAACAAATATTTAAATTCACTGTATTATGCCGACTATGCCATCGGCCAGCTTATGCAACGCGCCCGCCAAGGGGGATGGTTGCAAGACACCGTCTTTGTTTTTATGGCGGACCACACCATGGCCGCCGCCCAAAAAGATGATGAGCTGTTAAGCAAATTTCGCATTCCCTTTGTGATATACGCCCCGGGTCTGTTGTCGCCGCGGCGGGTGGATTATCCCGTTTCCCAGTTGGATCTGCTCCCGACGCTGTATCATTTGTTGCAGATCAAGGAACCCTTTGCCGCTTTGGGCGCAGACGCGCTTAACCCTGCGGTCCAACACTTTGCCTTTATTTCCGAAAGCACCCATTTGGCCTTTATTGATAAGACCGGGCATCTGCGCCACAACCGCTTGCGGAGCTTAGAAAGCTCCGCCGCCCCCGGCACGCCGCAGCACCAGGCCTTGCAAGAGCACCTGTTGGCTTTGGATAAAAGTGTGCAAGTTTTGTTTGAAAACAACCGTTGGTTTACCCCGGACCTTCCCCAAAAATAATAAAATATAAGCGTCCTTTTGGCTTTCAACCTTAAGTACAATTTAACAATCAGAGAGGAACTGATGGACAAAAAGACTGTACTCGTGGGCCTGAGCGGGGGGGTAGATTCCACCGCGGCGGCCTTACTGCTCAAAGAACAAGGCTGGCGCGTGATCGGCGCGACCATGCTGATTTGGGATCCGTCCCTGCCGGTCCCCGCCGGCGGACACGATAAAAACGCCTGCCTGGCCCCGGAAAAAGAAGAGGATGTCAAACAAATCCGGGCCTTGGCCGAAAAAATAGGCATAGAATATTTAACGGTGGATTGCCGCGAGGCGTACCGCCAAAGCGTACTGGAAAATTTCCGCTCCGAATATGCCTGCGGGCGCACCCCCAATCCGTGCGTCCTGTGCAACAGCCGCATTAAATTTGGCGTGCTGCCGCGGGCGGCGCGGGCGCAGGGCATTGTCTTTGATAAATTTGCCACCGGGCATTACGCCCGCGTGGACCAAGACCCGCAAACCGGGCTCTACCGCCTCAAGCGCGCCAAGGACCCCGCCCGGGACCAAAGCTATTTTTTACACCGCCTGACCCAGCAACAGCTCAGCGAAATTTTATTTCCGTTAGGAGAGCGGACCAAGCCGCAAATCCGCGAAATTGCGCGTCAGGCCGGGTTGGCCGTGGCCGACAAACAGGACAGCCAAGATTTTTATTGCGGCGATTACAATGACTTGCTCCGTTTCCCCAACAAACCGGGGGATTTGGTTTTGCAAGACGGCACCGTCATCGGCAAGCATAAAGGCATCTGGGGTTACACTATCGGCAAGCGCAAGGGCCTGGGCCTGAGTGGGTTTAAGGAGCCGATGTATGTGGTGGGGCTTGACGCCAAAAACAACCGCGTCATCATCGGTCCCAAAGCGGCCTTGTACCGCAACGCTTTACAGGCGGAAAACCTCTCTTGGACGCAGGGCCAGCCGCCCGCAGCGGAGTTTGAAGCGGAGATTAAAATCCGCAACCTGCATCACGCGGCCCCCGCGCGGGTCACGGTGGCGGCAGACGGCAAAAGTTTCCGCGCCCGTTTTCAAGAGCCGCAGCTTTCTGTTACGGCGGGACAGAGCGCCGTACTGTATCAAGGGGACCTGGTCTTGGGCGGCGGCGTGATTTTATAAATTGACCGCAAGGGAGTTATTTTTTATACTGAAGATATGCTTTATTTTGCACACCGCGGTGCCAGTGCACACGCCCCAGCCAATACTTTGCCCGCTTTTGCCTTGGCGCGCGAGGCGGGCTGCACCCGTTATGAGTTAGACGTCCACCTCAGCAAGGACCATCGTCTGGTGGTGCACCATGATTACAATTTGGGCACAGATACCTCATGTACGCGCGACATTAAGGACATTACCTTTGGGGACTTGCAAACCTGCCGCGTTCTGCACTCCTTTGACCGCTCCTTGGCGGTGCGTCCTCCGGTGCTTAGCGAAGTTTTCCCCGTGATTATGGAAGAGCTGGAAATGCTCAATATAGAAATTAAAAACGAGGACAATGTCTATCCCGGGATAGAAGAAATTTTGTGGCGCCGACTTAACACCTTTGGCCCGTTGGCCATGCAAAAGATGTTGTTTTCCAGTTTTGACTATCCCACCTTGCAACGGTTGCGCAAGGTGGCCCCTACGGCGCAAATCGGGCTATTGACGCGTTTGTTTGAACCGCAAAAGGCGCGCAATATTAATGCCTACAGCGTGCATATGAGCAAGACACGTATTACCAAAGAAATTGTGGACCTTTGTCACGGGGAAGGGCGCCAGGTTTTCGTTTATACTGTCAACGATACCTATACGGCCCGCTCCTTGGAGCGCATTGGCGTGGACGGTATTTTTACCGATGACCCCGCACTTTTTCTGCCCCGGACAGCGGTGCTTCCCCAAGAAATATGCGAAAGGTACACGCCGATTAAACTTTCTAAAAAAACGAAAATCCCCCGGCATTAAAAACCCCGCCATTGGGCGGAGTTTTTAAAACTAAGTTTAATAATCGTACTCATCATAGATTGATCTGGAGGAGCTGGAAGAGTCTTCCTCGGCGGGCGCCGGTTGGCTGGCATAGTATTGTTCCGGCGAATAGCGGCGTGGTTTTTCCCACAGGCGTTTGGTCTTTTTATAGTCGCGTTCGCTGGGTTCACCCGGGACCATGGGACGGTTGCGCTCGTCAAAGAAATACACGTTCTTTTGTGTTTCGGGCAGAATCTCAAACACATAATTAGACTCTGTGTTGGGTTTGGCCTCGCGGCGCTCAGCATAGGCCTGTTTGTCCAAATCATCCAAGTAATCTTGCTCGGTCAAATAAATCTTGCGTTGGTATTGCGGCTGGTTTTCTTTATCTTGGGTTTTGTTCCCCGCGCAGGCGGACAAGCCCAATCCCAATGCAGCCAAAACAACAAAGCCAATGGTTTTTTTCATAGACTCTCCTTAAATTCTCCTTTCCCCTGATAATATAATGTTTTCCAGCAAGCACGCAAGTGTTACTGGGCCTACCCCGCCGGGAACGGGAGAAACCCGGCAGCCTGCTTGCAGCAGGGCTTGGGTATCTGCGTCGCCGCAGAGGCCACCCTGCGCGTCCAAATTGGTGGCAATATCTATGACGCTACATCCCGGCGGCACATTTTGTACACCCAGCAAACCGGCCTGTCCCGCCGCGGTGCAAATGAGATCTTCGTTTTGTAAAGCCCGGGCCAAATCCCGGGTGAAGGTGTGGCAGAGCTTTACGGTGGCGTTGCGGCAAGAAAGCAAGTGTGCCAGCGGGCGGCCCACCGTGGAGGAGCGGCCGATGACGGCGGTTTCCAGCCCCTGCGGGTCTATGCCGTGTGCATCCAACAGGCGCAGAACTGCCAAAGCCGTGCAAGGAATAAAGGTGGGCAAGGCCTGCACTTGGGCCCAGGTTTTGCAGGAAAAGAGATTGCCCATAGACACCGGAGACATACCGTCTATGTCCTTTTCCGGAGCGATGCAATGCTCAAACCCGCTGGCCGCCAAAGCCTCCGGCAAGGGGCGCGCCACCAAAATGGCATCGGTTTGTTTGTCTGCGGAGGCTTGTTTTAACAGAGAGAGAAATTCCTCCACCCGCGTGTGGCTGTCCAAGCCATGCAGTTGGGTATTCACCCCCAGTTTTTGGGCCGCCTGCACTTCTTTTTTAAGATATACATATGCGCCGTAATCCTCGCGGGAGCCGACGGCAAACAGCGAAAGGGGACGTCCTAATTTTTCGCGCACGGCATCGGCGCGCTGTGCCAAGGGCGCGCGTAAGGAGGCGGCAAGGGTCTTTCCTTCCAAAATCATATGTATATGATATCAAATTCCCGTTTTATTCGTCGCGCCCGGGGTCTTTTTTTCTCTGCCCTGACAAAACCCCTGCAGTTAATGATAAAATATATATATACTTTAATTTATACCCGCTGTAGCAGCGGGGGAATTTTGGGAGGGCTTATGCCTATTTGGATTTTTCGTTTTTCCACGCTGATTGCGTTTCCGTTTTTGACCTATGATTTTATTGACAAGGACCCGGTGTCCTTGGCCGGAGGCTTGTTGTGCGCGCTGATTGTCATTTTGGCCGAGGCGGTTTTTAAACGCCTGCGTTTGATTAAGATTATGATTGCCTGTTTGGGTTTTTTGGTGGGGTACTTGTTATTTGCTTTTACTGATTATGCAGTGCAAAATTTTTCTGCGGCGGAGTCCTTGGCGTGGTGGACGCAAAACAGCCGTTATGTGCAAATCGGTCTGATGGTGTTTGGCGTTTTGGCCAGTTTATTCAAATCCCGCGATTTAGAGGGCCTTTCGTATAAGGGACACCATTTGAAAGTGGCCGATGTAACCGCCCTGATGGACGGACGCATTGTGGATTTGTGCGAAATTAATTTCTTGTCCGGCGTGATTGTCTTGCCGGTCTTTGTGTTGGAAGCGCTCAATAAAATGGCCGCTTCCAAAGATCCGTTGGAACGTGCCAAAGGCCGCCGCGGCCTAGATGTCGCCACCCGTTTGCAGGAGCTTAAGGACATTGCCGTGCGCGTGACCAGCAAGACCCCCAAGGCCGAAAACGACACCGAACGGATTGTCAAATTGGCCAAGAGTTTTGACGCCGAAGTGGTTACTTTGGATTTTAATGTCAATAAAATCGGTGCCTTGTATGATGTGGTGGTGCTCAATATCGCCGATTTAGCCACCGCGCTCAAGCCGGTGGTGCTGCCGGGTGAGACCATGTCTTTGTTCGTTATGAAGGACGGCAAAGAAAAGGAACAGGGCATTGGCTATTTAGACGACGGCACCATGGTGGTGGTGGAGGACGGGCGCAAATATATCGGCAAACGGACGGAGGTGTCTGTTTATTCTATTTTGCAGACTTCCTCGGGCCGTATGATTTTTGCCAAAATAAAATAGTTTCCTTATGGAAGAGCTGACTTTTGCCGGAGCGGTTATCGTAGCCGGCGGCCTGGGCAAACGCATGGGCCGCCCTAAACAGATGTTGCCGTTGGCCGGGGTGCCGGTTTTGGCCCGCGCGGTGGCGGCGTTTGAAAAGGTCCGCTCCGTCCGTCAAATTGTCGTGGTTACTTCCCCGCAGAACCAGGAACTTCTTAAAAAATATTTTCCCCCTTTAACCTATGCCCTGCCGGGGGCTACGCGTCTGCTTTCTGTGATGAACGGTGTGCAAGCGTTGGACCCCAAGGTGCAGGCTGTAGCCGTGCATGACGGCGCCCGCCCGCTGCTAAACCCGGCGGCCGCGGCGCGGTGCTTGGCACGTGGCTTTACGGAAGGGGCGGCCGTATTGGCCGTGCCCGTGAAGGATACTGTCAAGCAAGTGCGCGGCGGCGTGGTGGAGCGCACCTTAGAGCGCAGCAGTTTGTGGGCCGCGCAAACGCCGCAGTGTTACCGGGCGGAGATTTTGCGCCGGGCCTTAGACAAATTCGGCCATTTGCAGGACGCCACCGACGAGTCGCAGCTGGTGGAGCGATTAGGCGTGCGCGTGCAAATAGAGCCGTCGGATTACAAAAATTTAAAAATCACGACGCCGGAGGATTTAATTATGGCGGAAGCCTTTTTGCAAGAGGGCCGGTACCAACGCACAGGATTTGGTTTTGACCTGCACCGCTTGGAGCCGGGGCGCAAGTTTATTATTGGTGGGGTGGAAATTCCGCACCGCAAGGGCTTTTTAGGCCATAGCGACGGCGATGTGGTGTTGCACGCCGCCTGCGACGCTATTTTGGGAGCGATGTGCTTGGGAGAGATCGGCTTGTTGTTTCCGCCGTCCGACCCGTCCATTAAGGGCATAGACAGCCGCAAAATTGCCGCCAAGGTGTTGGAATCGGTGCGCGCCCACGGCGGCCAGCTGGTGCATTTGGATATTACCTTGGTAACCCAAGAGCCCAAAATCAGCCCGCATTATCCGGCGGTGCGCGCCAGTTTGGCCCAAATTTTTGAAATGGATGAAAAAGACGTTAGCTTTAAATCCAAAAGCCACGAGCAGGTGGGCGAAATCGGCCGGGGAGAGGCCGCTATGTGCCACGCCGTGGCCACGGTGCTTATGGGAGAAGAAAAATGAGAAAGACGCTTTTGTTTATTTTTGCCGGAGCACTGCTGCTCAGTGCGTGTGCCAGTTCGCAGGATTATACGTCCCGGCGCAAGTGGGCGGGGATAGATTATTCCGCCTACGAACCCCCGGTTACGCGTCCGGCCGTGCCGGAAGAAGATTTTACGGCCTCACTGCCCGGACCGAGCGTGCTGGAGGAGGGAGAATTGCCCGCGCAGGCCCCGGCGCAAGAGCAAACCCAACCTGCGGAAGATGAAGATTTTACTTCAGAAGAAATCGCCTCTTCCTACGGACGCTATACCGATGTAACGGTGGTGGCGGCGGCCAAGCGCGTCAAACTGGGCGCGGCGGCCAATTCAAAAAATATGGTGCTGTTTCAAAAAGCCTTGGACGCAGCGTACAAAAAAGCCTTGCGCACGTACCGCCCGTCCGGCTTTACCTATTCCATTTCCAGCGTGGGGGCGGTCAATCCGCTGTCGGATATAGAGGTCAGCTGCATTTTGGGTGAACAGGCCGCCAGCGATGTCGGCCAGCCCACCTGCAATTTATTCTTTAATACCTTAGTGCAGCAGTATAACGCTTTGTTACAAGAGGCCAAAGAAAATGCAGCTTTATAACACAGAAACCCGCCGCAAGGAAGAATTTAAGCCCTTAAATGACAAACAGGTAACGATGTACTGTTGCGGGCCGACGGTGTACAATTACGCGCACATTGGCAATATGCGCACCTATATTTTTGAGGATTTGCTTTGCCGCACCTTGCGTTTGCACTGGCCGCTCAAACATGTGATGAATGTAACCGATGTGGGGCACTTGGTCTCCGATGCCGACGAAGGCGAAGATAAAATGGAGCTGGCCACCGCCCGCGAGGGCAAAAGTGCGTGGGACATTGCTAAGTTTTATGAAGAGAAATTTTTTGCCGATTACGACGCCCTGCACTGTACCCGTCCGACGGTCATCAGCCGCGCCACGGCGCATATCGCGGAAATGATTGCTTTGGTAAAAACCTTGGAAGAAAAAGGCTATACATACCGCACCAGCGACGGAATTTATTATGATACGTCCAAATTTCCGCGTTACGACGCGTTGGTGGGCCGCAGCCGTTTGGAAGGGCTGCGCGGCGGCGCCCGGGTGGAAATGAGCGATGAAAAAAAGAACCCGACCGATTTTGCCTTGTGGAAATTTTCCCCCAAAGATAAAAAACGTCAAATGGAATGGGACAGCCCTTGGGGGATGGGCTTTCCGGGGTGGCACATTGAATGTTCGGCCATGGCCATGAAATATTTAGGGCCGACGATTGATATCCACTGCGGGGGCATAGACCATGTGTCCGTGCACCATACCAACGAGATTGCCCAAAGCGAAGCCGCCACCGGTCAAAAATATGTGGACTATTGGGTCCACGGAGAATTTTTGGTACTGCGCGCGGGCAAGATGTCCAAATCCGGGGGGACCTTTGTTACCTTGCAGACCCTGCGCGACAAGGGCTATGACCCGCTGGACTACCGTTATTTGTGCTTGACGGCGCATTACCGCACCCAGCTGGAGTTTACCTACGAAAGTTTGGACGCTGCACACAAAAGCTTGCAGACCTTACGCCGTGAGGCCGCCCAAATTGCGGCCGTGGCGCAGAGACAGCCGGCTGTATTGACAGACCGCGTCGCCCAAGCTAAGGCAAAATTTCAAGCGGCTATGGAAGAGGATCTCAATGCGCCCAAGGCCCTGGCCGTGGTGTGGGAAACGGTGCGCGGGGCGGAGCTCAATCCGGCTGAAAAAGTGAACTTTTTGCAATTTGCCGATGGCATTTTGGCGCTGGACTTGTTCTGTGCTCCGGAGCAAAAGACACAAACGCTGCCGCAAGAAATAGAAGCCTTAATCCAACAGCGCGCCGCGGCCCGTGCCGCCAAGGATTATAAAAAATCCGACGAGTTGCGCGCGCAGTTGTCTGCCGCGGGGTATGTGGTCAAGGATACACCCCAAGGCCAACAAGTGGAGAAAGCCTCATGAAAAAAATAAGCACGGAGTTTCTTCGTCAAATTCCCAAGGCCGATTTGCATGTGCATTTAGACGGCTCGCTGCGTTTGTCCACGCTGATTGACTTGGCTAAAAAAGAGGGTGTCGCGTTGCCTGCCTATACCGAGAAAGGCCTGCGCGAAAAGGTATTTAAAAAGCAATATGCCAATTTGCCCGAATATCTAAAGGGGTTTGATTACACCACGGCCGTGATGCGCAGTAAAGAAAACTTGGAGCGTATCGCATACGAGTTGGGGCAAGACGCCTTGGCAGAGGGGGTGCGTTATATAGAGGTGCGCTTTGCGCCGCAGTTGCACGCCGGGGACAGCCTGTCCGTGGCGGATAGCGTACGCGCGGTGGTGGAGGGGCTGGCCCGGGCGCAGAAAGAGCACAATGCTTTGCCCGCGGTCAAATCCGGGGAGGATTTGCCCTTTTATTTTGGCATTATTGCCTGTGCCATGCGCAGCTTTAATGCGTTTATGTCTCCGTATTACAAAAACCTAATCGGTGCTTTGTCCCAATATTCCAAGGCGGAAATTTTTGGGGTGGCTTCTTTGGAATTGGCGCGTCAGGTGGTTAAATTAGCGCGCGAGGAGGGCTTGCCTGTGGTAGGCTTTGACCTGGCCGGAGAAGAAGCGGGCTATCCCGCCGCCGACCATGTGGAAGCGTATAAATTTGTGCACAAACACTTTATGCGCAAAACCGTACACTCCGGCGAGGCCTATGGCCCGGAATCTATTTTTCAAGCCATTACCGATTGCTATGCCAACCGCATCGGCCACGGCACGCATTTGTTTGACGCGTCCATGATTAAGGACCGCAAGGTTAAAGACAAAACCGCCTATGTAGAGGCCTTGGCCAACTATATCGCCAGCGAGCGCATTGGCGTGGAGGTTTGTCTGACCAGCAATTTACAAACCTTGCCGGAAATCAAATCCGTCGCCAAGCACCCGGTGAAGGAAATGATTAAGCGCGGGTTGTCGGTCAGTATCGCCACGGACAACCGCTTGGTGTCTAATACGACGGTAACGAAAGAACTGGAGCTGCTGGTCAAAAACATCCCGCTGACACGCAAAGAGTTTAAAAATGTGATTATTGCGGGCTTTAAGGGGGCTTTCTTCCCCGGGGCTTATGTGGAAAAACGCGCATTTGTGCGGCAAGTCATCAACCGCTATGACGCCCTTGCCAAAAAGTATTTGGAGTAGGGCCTAAGAGTTTCATTCCTTTTTCTAGTAGTGGTTGTTGCCTTTATTCAATGAACGACTTGGGAAAATGGAAGGTGCTGAGCAGAGACACCTCAGCACGACAGCATTTTATGAATGGCGAAACGACACCACGGCGAAAGCGGTTGAGATCCCCGATAGAAGCATTCGGGGATGACGACGTTTTATAACGACCCTATATTCACTTTTTGTTCTACTTGTC
>CAVDMZ010000003.1:0-22862 GCA_963610115.1 Duodenibacillus sp. | reverse complement strand
GAGGACTGTTGCGTGGTTTTACGCTGATTGAGTTGTTGGTCGTTGTCCTCATTATCGGCATCCTCGCCGCAGTGGCCTTGCCCCAGTATCAAAGGGCGGTGGAGCGCAGCCGGGTGGCCACTATGCAGCCCTTGCTGCGGGCTATTGCTTCGGCCAAGGCCCGTTACTTTATGGCGAACGGTACTTATCCGCGTAAATTTGAGGATTTAGATATTTCCTTGCCGTCCTCTTGCGCGGCCCCGCAGGATGATGGTTGGTATGGGCAATTTTCCCGCTGTGGCAAGTATTCTGTTTATTTGGATGCTATCGGTGGTAATGATGTGCTTGGAAGGCTGCGCCTTTCTGATAACTCTCTTATTCACCTCTATTACTCACCCAAAGGCAGTGGCTCCATCTGCACCAGTTGCCCTGGGGGGGACAACCGAGCCAATGCCCTTTGTTTGGCTATGGGTTATCCGGCAGAACGAAAGGATAATGGAAGCGGCTGTCTCTCCAGCTCCTTGCCCTAACCTCTTTGGGTCTAACCCAAAAACCGGCTTGGCTGTCCCCACGATAATTTTATATAGAAAAGGGAACACATGAGTGGGGGAAAAGCAGGCCCGTTACCAAGACAAACCGTTGACCCGCAGCGTAAAAGTCTGCTATCATTTATGTGTAGAAACAAATATTCGTAACACGGAGACATAAACAATGAAAAACTTGTTGAAAGTAACGCTCGTGCTCGCCTTGGCTGCCGGCTTGACCGCCTGCAAAAAGAACGTCAAGGACGATGCCAATGCCGATGTAAACTTGGCCAATGGCACCACCACCGAAATGGTGTTGGAAGAAAGCACGACCACCGAAGTTGTCCCGGCTCAAATTGCCTTGGGCGTGGTGCATTTTGCGTTGGACAAATCCGCTTTGTCCGCGGAAGCCCGCAAAATCGTAGAAGCCAACGCCAAAGCGATTAAAGCCCAGGCCGCCGGCGCCAACTATAAAGTGGTTGTGGAAGGGAACTGCGACGACAGAGGCACCATCGCTTACAACATTGCGTTGGGTGAAAAGAGAGCCAACGAAGTTAAGGCTTACTACGTGCGCTTGGGTATCCCGGCCGCCAACATCAGCACCGTTTCTTACGGCAAAGAAAAGCCGGTTTGCTATGAAGCTACGCAATCCTGCTGGGCCAAGAACCGCCGCGCTGATACCATTCTGTCGGTAAACTAATCGCTTTACGCAAGGGGCCCGAACCGTTATGAACAGACCTTTTAAAATTATTTGTTTAGGCGGTTTGGGCCTTTTGCTGTCCGGCTGCATCGCCAGCGAGCGCGATATGGGCACGCTCAAGCTGCAGCTAAAGGAACTCAATGACACCCTCGCGCTGATGCAAACCAACCAGGCTGAGCTGGCCAGCAAAATGGAGGAACTCAACCAAAATTTGGCCGTTTCCAACGAAAACCTTTCCCAATTAGACGGACAAATCTTTAACCTTTCGGCCAAATTAGACGATATCAACGCCGCGGTCAAGGGGGCCAATGCCTCCGCCGCCGAGGCGGAAAACCCCAGCCAAGTCATGCTGCCCTCGGATATTTTTAACGAGGCGAAAAACCATTTAAATAAACAAGCCTATGACTTGGCCGCTACCGGATTTAAATTATATATAGACAAATACCCCGAAGGGGAAAACATCCAACAGGCTTACATTTATCTGGGGGATGCCTACTTCGCCCAAGACCAAGCCAAACCGGCCGCCATTGCTTATGCGACGCTCTTGCAGAAATTCCCCGAGAGTAAAATAATCCCCACCGCGCGCCTAAAATACGCGCGCAGTATTATCCCCCTGGGCAAGAGTGAGGAAGCCAAACGGTATTTAAATTCCGTCGTGCAGGATTTCCCCCGCAGCCCGGAGGCCCGGCTGGCTAAAGAAGAATTGGCCCGTTTAAAATAATTGCCTATGAAAATATTTTCTAAACTTCTGCTCACGGCCCTGGTGGGGCTGTGCGGCGCGGGGGTTTTATCCGCCGCCCAAACCGATGTGTATATCGGCATTACCTCGGCCGGGGGTAAACGCCTGCCGGTCATTGGGATGCCCGCTTTTGCTGCGCCCAAGGACGCCCAAGACGCCGCCGACCAAGTGCACGACACCTTGCGCGCCGATATCCTTTATGGGCGCTATTTTGACGTGTCCGAGGACGGCCCGGCGTTTGACGCCCAAGACCTCAAGGATATGCTCAAAGGGTGGGGCAAAAAAAAGGCGCAGTACGTCATCGGCGGGGATATTTCCTATGCCCAACCCTACTACACCATTAAAATTTATGTCTATGATGTGTCCACCCGCGCTCCGGTGTTTGCCAAGGCCTTCAAGGGAAACCAAGCCAGCTTACGCCGTTTGGCGCACATTGCCGCAGACCAGATTATTTTGACCTTGACCGGGCGGCGCGGCATTGCCGACACCAAAATCGCCTTTGCCAACAATTCCACCAAACATAAGGAAATTTATGTGGTGGATTACGACGGGCAAAATCTCAAAAAACTCACCAATGACCGCAGCATTGCCCTGTTGCCGCGCTGGAGCAAGGACGGACGCATTTATTACACCACCTACCGCTATAAAAACCCGGATATTTTTGCCATTGACTTGAAAGCAGGCAAAATCGCCCCGGTGATTATCCGCGGGGGGCTCTCGCTCATCGGCGGCGTGTCGCCCGACGGCAAGGCCCTGGTGTTTACCAGCAGCCGCGGGCCGAATCCGAGCATTTATATTTATAACCTGGAGTCAGGCGAAAAGAAACAAATCACCAACCGTCAGTCTGTAGATGGATCCCCGTCGTATTCGCCGGACGGCAAGTTTATTACTTTTGTGTCCAACCGCGCGGGCAACCCGCAGATTTACGTCATGGAGTTGGCCACCGGGCAAACCCGTCCGCTGACCAAGACGTTTAACTGGTCTGACAGCCCGCAGTGGTCCCCCACCGGGGAGTGGATTGTGTTTGCCGGGCGTGAATCGCCCTACCACCCGTTTGATATTTTCTTGGTGGATTTGACCGGTACGCAGCTGCGCCGCCTGACCACGGACGCGGGCTCTAACGAGGACCCCACCTGGTCGCCCGACGGACGGTTTATTGCCTTTACCAGCACGCGCAACGGCGGACGGCGGCAGCTGTATGTAATGGACGCCGACGGCAGCGCCCCGCATTTGGTGGCTCCTTTGCCGGGCAATACCTTTACGCCGCACTGGTCCTTTTAATGCAGAAAGACCCTTAAAAAAGCCCGCTCCTTTAGAGCGGGCTTTTTGTGGTTACTTGGCTTTCTTTTCTTTGGGTTTTCTAAAACAGCGGCGGCAGCGGGCCTGGTAAGCGTCCGTGGTGCCCACTACAATGCGTTTGGTGTCCTTGGTCATGCGTTGGGTAAAGCTGGCGGGATTGCCGCAGCGGGTGCAGACGGCCAAGTTTTTGGTCACGTACTCGGCCTTGGCCAGCAGTGCGGCGGTGACTTCAAAGGGTTCGGCGCGGTAGTCCGTGTCCAGCCCGGCCACGATGACGCGTTTGCCCATATTGGCCAGTTTTTCGCAGACCTGCACAATGCCCTTGTCAAAGAAGTTTACCTCGTCAATGGCGATGACCTGTGTGTCTTTTTCCACCAAGGGCAAAATCTCAGCCGAGCTTTTGACACATGAGGCGTCCACCTTGTTTTGGTTGTGGCTGATGATGCTGCCGATGCCGTAGCGCGTGTCTAACTGGGAGTTAAACAACTGCACTTTTTGTTTGGCAATTAGTGCGGTGCGCACGCGGCGGATGAGTTCCTCGGTCTTGCCGGAGAACATGCACCCGCAGATGACTTCTATCCAACCTTGTTTCTTGAACATTAAGTTCGGGGTCATGGTTTCCTCTTTTTTATATTTGCTAAATCGGCCTATAAATCACGTAAATCGTTCTGGGCGCGCCAAGGGTACCAATAACTGTCTTGCGCGCTTTGCTGCGGAGTTTTGGGGGCCTGCTGGCCGCATAAAATATTGATACGGAACGCAAAGGACAGGTTTTGGTTGCGGTCCCGCACAGTCAGTTCCACAATGGCGTCGTGGAATGTTTTGGTAAAGCGCACCAGTTTGTTATAAGAGTGCAGACTGCTGTTTTGCAGCTGAAAGTCCGCCCCCAGGTCTAGCGTCCAGCTGGCCTCGGGCAAGCGCAGCCCGAATGACGTGGTTAGCAGGTAGCGGTCCGAATAGGTCTGATACAAAGAATACGGGTCTTGGTAAGTGGTATAGTTGGTCAATCCCAAGCCCAGCTGCTGGCCCTTGATGATAAAATTAGACTGGGCGATGAACGCCTGGTTTTTCTCCACCAAGTCGTACAAATCTTGGGCAAATAAATGCACCGTGCCGCCCGGGGAATCATAGCCCGCTTCCACCAAAATAGGCTCAATACGGTGCTTGAGATGTTTCCAAGCGCCATCCGGCTCGCTGTAATTGAGCAAACTAAAGCCGCTGCCCACTCGCACATAGGTGTTAAAAGAGGGGCGGAAATAATCCTCTATGTACAGCCGGTTGCGTTCCTCCCCGCGGTCCGGGGAAAGTGAGTCGCTGCGCAGCGTGCCGGTGGAAAGCCGCTTGGTGTATTGATACCCAAAATCTAGTGTGCCTAAGGGCGTGTCGGTCTGCAGATTTAGGTCTGTACCTACGCGGCCCACCCAAGCGGTTTTATTATCGTAGTCCTTGTCCTCTAAAGTAACGTGCTGGTCATAAAACACACTGGGCAAAAAGGTCAGCCCGCGCGTTAAACGGATAGATTTTTCGGTGGTCCAGCGGGCATTGCCTTGGCGCTGCCAGCTCTCTTCCATCAGCGAGGTATTGTTAAAATTGACTTCCATGCGGTGCGTCAGCCCCAAAAGCGGATCGCGAAAGGGCATTAACGTATATTCCAACTGGGGCATATCCCGCCGTTTGGCGATAAACTCGCCTTTCTGCCAATCAAATATGTCCTGCTGGATGTAGCTCAGACGCAGCGTAGAGCGGCGGCTTTGGCGCGAAAGGGAGAAGTTGGTTTCTTGGTCCGGGGTAAAAATATAGGGGTTCCCGCGGAAGAAGGAATCGTTAAAATACGGGTCAGACACCATACGAAATTGCGTTTGAAATTGATACAGGGCGCCCTTTTGGTTTTGAAAGTGGTCGGAGCTGTCATACATTTCCCACCAATAGCCGCCGCGGATGCCCCAGCGTTTGGTGTCCTGCAGTTGAAAGGGGTGTCCGTCGGTGGTGTACTGCTCATCGGAGCTGGCGTGGTCGTTAATATAATAACCCTCGGCCGTACCGCGCAGGGTGTCGGTTTCCACCGCCATCATTTCCAGCCCCATCCCCACGCCGGATTTGGTGTAATAATCCAAATTGATTTTGGGGCGGAAGCCCAGCACTTCGTTAAATACCGAGGAGGTCAGCAGCCCAAAGCCCACTTTGTTGCTTTGGGTAAAATCCACATAGGTGGTCCAGGGTTTTTGGCTGTCTAAGGAACGCCAATACACCGGCAGCCATAAAATGGGAAAGCCGTCTAACTTAAACACGGCATTGGTGCCAAAGACCCGCTTCTGCGGCGACATTTTTACCTTGCCCAGCGTAATGGTATAGTGCGGTGGGGTTTGGTCGCAACAAGTCAGCACGGCTTTTTTTAAATACTGCGTGCCGTTTTGGGCCGAGATTTCTTGGGCCGACAAAATACGCAGGGGAGGATATTCGGTTTGAATGTTTTGCGCCTGAAACTCTTGGGTAGTGTAATTGACCGATACATTGTCCCCTTCCAATACGCCACCCATACCTTCTACGCGCATGTGTCCCCGCGAGGTAACCGTGGTATGGGTTTGGTCCAAGGTTATATCTTCCCCGGTGGCGGTGCGGGTCTGCCCGTCTGCGGTTTGTTGCACCAGGGTGACATGGCCCTTGAGATTAATTTTTTTAGCCGCCGGGTCGGCCGAGGCCTCATCGGCGGAAAAATAGACAAATCCTTCTTTTTCGTCGGGAGAGGGCAAGACCCGGTCCGCCGCCCATAAAGGGGAGGAACAGAGCAGAGCCAAAGACCAAAGAAATATTCCACGTTTCATGTTTATTTTGCCGCTTGATACAAGGCGTACAGGGCCGCTCCCACGCCGCCGATGTCCGGGTTTTGCGATACCGTCAGTTTTAAATTTTGAAAGGGGGTAGGAATTTGTTGGTGGCGCAAGACCTCTTGCACGGCGGGCAGGAAATACGGCGCCGCGCCCGACACGCCCCCGGTCAATACTACCGTGTCCACGTCCAGCACCAGCACCCAGTTGGCAATACCTACCCCCAAGTAAAAACCGGTATCTTTCCAAATTTGCAGGGCCACTGGGCAGCCCTTTTGGGCCGCGCGGGACACAAGCTCTATTTTAAAATCTTTTTCCGTTTGGATGATTTGTGCCAGGAAGGAGTGCGGGTGGGCCTGCACTGCTTCCAATACCCGGCGGCGGATGCCGATAGTGCCCACAAAGGCCTCCAAACAACCTCGGGCTCCGCAGCCGCACAGCGGCCCGGTTTTCGTACACGCGATTTTGGTATGCCCGATTTCTCCGGCGGTACCGTTGGAGCCTTGATAGAGTTCTTTGTTGATAATCAGCCCGCCGCCAATCCCCGTGCCCAAGGTAACCACCAATACATTGGTGCCTTGGCGGCGGAGGGTTTCTTCGTACACGCCCCACGCGGCCAAAGTGGCGTCATTGGCTACATACGGGCGGATACCCGTCAGCTCCTGCAGGTGGTCGGCCAGCGGCCAATCATCCACGCCCGTAAATTTTAAATTGGGATTAAAGCGCAGAATGCCCCGCTGGTTGTCCACATCCCCCGGGGCGCCCACCCCTACGGCCACGGGCTGGCCGGAGTATTGGGTTTGGACTTGGCGGATAAAGGCGGCAAGTTGGCGCAAAAAACCGTCTGCCCCGTGGGTATAATCGGTTTCCTTTTTTTCCTTGCGCAGCAGTTCGCCGCGCTCGTTGATAACATAAAATTTAACAAAAGTTCCGCCAATGTCTATGCCAATGCCAATCATGCTTTAATGCTCCTTATTTTTAGGGTGGGCATGCTCATATACGTCCTTGATTTTATCCAGCGACACATGCGTATATACCTGTGTGGCTGATAAAGTCTTGTGCCCCAGCATTTCCTGCAAACTGCGCAAATCGCACCCGCTGTTGAGCAAGTGGGTGGCAAAGGAATGGCGCAGGCTGTGCGGGCTGACCTTGCGCGCCACCCCGGAGGAAATGGCTAAATTTTTAAATACATACGCCAAGCCGTCCCCTGTGAGCGGAGTGCCGTTTTTGTTTAGAAACAGCGCGTCCTGCGGTTTGGGATCCGGGCGGTGGGCCAGATACGCTTTCAAGGCGTGCAGGGCCTCATCCGTTACCGGGACGAACCTCTCCTTATTGCCCTTGCCCAGCACCTTAACGACCCCGTTGAAGAAATCCACATCCGCAATCTTCAGCCCCGTTACCTCACTGCGGCGCAGGCCGCTGGAATAAATCAGCTCAAACAAGGCCTTGTTACGCACGGCAAAGCGGCCCTGCTGCTCGGCGGTGTCTAAGAGTTTGTCCACCTCTTGCAAGGTTAAAAACTTCGGCAGCAGCCGCTCGCGCTTGGGGGCGGGCAGCAGCTTAAACGGGTTTTGTTTTAGCTGGCCCTGGTCCAATAAAAAATGCGCAAAGCTGCGTAAGGCCGCTATTTTGCGCAAAAGCGTGTTGCGGGCCGGATGATGCTGCACCAGTTCCGCCAGAAAGGCCCGCACCGCGCCGAGGGTAAAATCTTGCGTTTGGGTCCAGCCGTGTCCGGCGCAAAAGGTTACAAATTCCTGCAAATCTTCCCCGTAACCCGCCACGGTATGAGCGGAAAAGTTTTGGTTTTGCAAATGCAACAAAAAGGTCTGCGTCCAATCCTTCACAGCGGGCTCCGTATTTAGGCTTTTTGTTCGTGCGCCGCCTTGATTTTGGCGATTTCTTCCTCAGAAACGGTAACAATGTTGCGGCATTTGGGATAGCCGGAGCACCCCAAGAAATAGCCCCGCTTGGAGCTGCGCAAGACCAAGGGTTTGCCGCATTTACTGCATTTGCGGTCCGTTACTATCGGCCCCGTGGAGGCGACCTTGTTGCCTTGTTCGTCCACGGAATAGGTGTTTTTGCATTTGGGATAGGCCGAGCACGCCATAAACTTGCCCCGCCGCCCGGTGCGGATGACCATCGGCGCGCCGCATTTGTCGCAGACTTCGTTGGTGGTTTGCGGCATTATTTTTTCGCCCTCTTTGCTTAAATTGATTTTGCCCTTGCAGTTGGGCGCGTCAGCGCAGACCAAATACTGCCCAAAGCGGCTGGTTTTAAGCAGCATGGGTTTGCCGCAGAGGGGACATTTTTCGTCCGTTTCCTTGGCTGCGGGGCGTTGCATGCCCTGGTCGGCCGCGGCCAATTCCTTTTGGAACGGGATATAAAATTCATTGAGCAAGTCCACCCATTTTTGGCCGCCCTCGGCCACCTCGTCCAACTTCTCTTCCACGCCGGCGGTATAGGACAGATCCATAATCTCCTTGAAATAATCTTTCAGGCTGTCGGTGACGGTTATGCCCAGCTCGGTGGCGACCAGCTTATTGCTTTTCGGCTGGCGGGCAATATACTTGCGGTCCAAAATCGTTTTGATGGTCGGCGCGTAGGTAGAAGGACGCCCGATGCCGTGTTTTTCCAGCGTTTTGATTAAGCTGGCTTCGTTGTAATACGGGGGCGGCGTCGTTTTGTGGTCCTTGGTGGAGATTTCTTTGAGCGCCAAAGCATCGCCTTGGGCCAATTCCGGCAGCAGGGCCGACTCTTCGTCCCGCTCTGCCTCGTCCTCGTCCTTATAGACCGACAAATATCCCGGGAATTTGACGGTGCGTCCGCCTGCGCGCAAAACGCATTGGCCCTTGTCCCCGGCGTGAATATCCACCGTGACGGTATTAAACACGGCCTCTGCCATTTGGCTGGCTACAAAGCGCAGCCAAATCAACTCATAAAGTTTGTATTGGTCCGCCGATAGAAAGGGTTTCATGCTCTGTGGTGTGCGGCGCACATCGGTGGGGTGGATGGATTCGTGTGCTTCTTGGGCCCCCTTGACCTTGCTTTTATATACGTTGGGCTTGGCCGGCACAAATGCCGGGCCGTACTTGTCAGCAATGAACTGGTGCGTTTGGTTTTGCAAAAGTTTAGACACGTTAAAGGAGTCCGTTCTCATGTAAGTAATTAAACCCACCGTCTGTCCGGCAATTTCAATGCCCTCGTAGAGGTGCTGGGCGGTCATCATAGTTTTTTGGGAGGGAAAGCCCAGCTTGTTGTAGGCGTCCTGCTGCATGGAGCTGGTGATAAAGGGCGGTTTGGGTTTTTGTTTGACTTCTTTCTTCTCAATTCCCGCCACCTGCACGGGGCCTTGGCGCAGCAGCGCATGGACCGGGGCCAAGGCTTCGGGTTTGTCAAAAATGGTGTTTTTTACTTTATAATCCTCTGCAAACAAATGGTAGGTGGTGGTTTGTTCTACATTTTTTCCGTTCCATTTGAGCAGGCGGGCCCAAAAATCCGGCTGGGCGCCCGGTTTTTCAAACTGGGCCTTTAAGGTCCAATAGGGCTGCTCTTGGAAGTTTTTAATTTCTTTGGCCCGCTCGGTCAATAGCCGCACGGCGACCGATTGCACCCGCCCGGCCGAAAGCCCGGAGGTAATCTTTTTCCACAACAAGGGAGAAATTTTGTACCCCACAATGCGGTCCAAAATGCGCCGTGCCTGCTGGGCATTGACCAGGTTCTCGTCAATTTTGCGCGCATGGGCAAAGGACTCCTTAATGGCGGCGGGAGTAATCTCGTGAAAGTAAATGCGCTGGTAGCGGTCGGCGGGGATTTTTAATAATTCCACCAAGTGCCAAGCGATAGCTTCCCCTTCGCGGTCCGGGTCGGTAGCTAAGTAAATTTCAGAGGCGTTTTTAGCGGCGGCCTCTAATTCCCGGATTAATTTCTTGGCCCGCTCCACCGGCAAATAGGTGGGTGTAAAATTGTGGGCGATGTCCACCCCCATATCGTGCGAGGGCAGATCACGCACATGGCCGAAGGAACTGCGTACCAAATAATCGCTGCCTAAAATTTTGCTGATGGTTTTTTGTTTGGTCGGAGACTCTACAATGACTAATTTTTTGCCTTTGATATTGTTGGTTGCCATATAAAGGTTCCTTAAATAAATTAAAATTTGCTCTTGGCGTATAGGCCGTTATTGCAGGCCAGTATGCCCTTTACTTCCAGCTCAAACAGCGCCGAGGCGGCCTGCGGCACGGATAAATTTAACGTTTCCACTACTTGGTCGGTGGATACTTCACCGCTGCCCACGCAATTTAATATGCGCTGCTGTACTTCGCTCAAGCCGTCGCTGGTTTTTTCGGCCGCGGCCGGAGCGTCCGGCACCTGCAGCCCGAATAGATCCGGGGCCGGTATATAGTCTATTATATCTTTTACGCAGGTGACAACACCCGCTCCGTCTTGAATTAAGTGATTGGGCCCGGAGCTTTGCGGGCTGTCTATCGGGCCGGGCACCGCCAAAACATCCTTGCCCATTTCCAAAGCCAGCTTGGCCGTGATGAGCGCGCCGGATTTGGCCTCGCCCTCCACCACCACAATAAGCTCCGACAGTGCCGCAATAATACGGTTGCGTCGCGGGAAGTGAAACGCGTTGGGCGGCTTGTGAAAGGGCAGCTCGGACACGATGGCTCCGCCGTGCTGTAACAGGGCCTTGGCCAAAGCGCGGTTTTCCGGCGGATAGCAGCGGCCGATGCCCGTGCCGATGACGGCCACCGTGGGTTTATGCAGCCGCACAGCCGCGGCGTGGCACTCGCTATCAATGCCCCGGGCTAAACCGCTGATGATGACGGCGCCGCTTTCAGCCAGCCCGGTGGCTAACGTATTGGCCGCCCGCCGCCCGTAGGCGGTGATTTTGCGCGTGCCCACCATACCGATGTAGCCTTTGTCTTTGGGCAGCTTCCCCAAAACATACAAGGCAACGGGCGCTTCTTTGATTTGGCGCAGGCTTTGCGGATATTCCTCATCCTCGGGCACTAAAATGCGTCCGCCGTATTTTTCGGTTTTCTCCAGTTCTTCTTCCGGGTCAATGGAGAAGGCCTCCCGCAGAAAATGGGCCGCGGTAGAGGGGTTCATCTGGGCCTCTTTGGCCAGTGTCTCGGCGTTTTGTTTTAAGATTTCCTCGGCAGAGCCAAAGATTTCTATCAGGCGGGCCAGCCAATCAGAGCGGAAATACAAAAAGGCGTTGACTCTTATGCGCGCCAAGCGCTCTTGCGTAGAAATGCTCATAAATCGGGTACCCCCTTGCGGTCCAGCGGGCGGTATTGCAGCACCTCAATGAGGTGGGCATTTTCTATATTTTCTTTCCCTTCCAAATCGGCGATGGTGCGGGCGGTTTTAAGCACCTTGTCCAAGCTGCGCGCGCTGAGGCCGAACTTGCGCATGGCGGCCTCTAAAATCGCATCGGCTCCGGCGGGCAGCTGGCAAAACTGTTTAATTTGTTTTTGCGTCATAAAGGCATTGGCCGTGGTGGCCGTACCCTTAAAGCGGGTCTGCTGCCTTTGGCGCGCCGCCATAACCCGCGCGCGGATTTGGGCGGAGCTGTCGCCCTCGGCGGGTTTGTTCCAATCACTGTAAGCAACGGGGTTTAAATTGACGGTTAAATCAATGCGGTCCAGCAAGGGGCCGGAAATTTTGGATTTGTATCGGCTAATTTGGACAGGGGAACAAGTGCAGGCCTTGTGCGGGTTGCCTAAATTGCCGCAGGGGCAAGGATTCATGGCGGCAATCAACGTAAAGCGGGCCGGGTAGGTAACCGTCTCTTTGGCGCGGGAAATGGTAACTTGCCCGTTTTCCAGCGGTTGGCGCAGGACCTCCAGCGTGGTGCGGGAGAACTCGGCAAACTCGTCTAAAAACAAGACACCGTTGTGGGCCAAGGACACTTCCCCGGGTTTGGGCGTACTGCCCCCGCCGATGAGTGCCACGTCAGAAATGGTGTGGTGCGGGTCCCGGAAGGGCCGCCGCGTCAGGCGTTTGGCGGTTTTTCCAATGAGGTTGCAAACGGAATAAATTTTGGTAATTTCTAAGGTTTCTTCCTCAGACAGTGGGGGTAAAATCCCCGGGAACCGTTTGGCCAGCATACTTTTGCCGGTGCCGGGCAAACCAATCATCAAAACATTATGCCCGCCCGCCGCGGCGATTTCTAAAGCGCGTTTGGCCACGGCTTGGCCCTTTACGTCGGCAAAATCCAACGGGTTGGGCTCTTCTTGCGACTCTTGCGGTAAAAAAGGGATTTGCACTGCCTCGTCGGGCAGTTTGGCTTCCAGCCAGTTGGCTAAATCGCGCAGGGTGCGCGGCGTGATAAAGCGCGCGCCGCAGGCGCGGCCTTCCAACATATTTTCCGGCGGGATGACAGCCGTGGTCTGCTCATTTTTAACCGAAATGAGCATCGGCAGCACGCCGGCGCAAGGGCGCAGGGAGCCGTCCAAAGCCAATTCTCCCAAAAGCAAAAGGTGTTTGAGCTTGTCTGCCGCTTCGTCAGATAGTGCCCCGCTGGCCGCCAAGATGCCCGCGGCAATGGGCAGGTCAAACTGGGTGCCGCTTTTGCGCAGTTCGGCCGGGCTTAAGTTGACCGTGATACGCTTGAGGGGAAAGTCAAACCCGCTGTTGCGGATAGCCGCGGTGACGCGGTCCTTGCTTTCCTTTACCTCTGCATCGGGCAAACCCACAACGGAGAAAGTGGGCAGCCCGGCGGAGATGTCCACCTCGGTTACCACTTCAAAGCCGTCTATGCCCTTGAGAGCGCAGCTGCGTACATTGGCTAACATATTAAATAAAATTAAGCACGATTTGCTGCGGCGAAATTCCCATCACCGTAAAATTGACATTGTAGCTGCGGATGATTTTGGCCGTCAGCTCTTCCGGCGTGGAAATATGGGCCGAAATTTCAAAGTATGCGGCGGAATTGGTATATTTGGTCAGGTTATAGTCCTCAATTTCGCGCATTTCTTTAAAGATGTCTTGGATTTGTTTGAGCCGCTCAATGCTGTTGACATTCTGCACCACCAAGTTAAACGTGTGGGCGGAGTGAATGGCGGAGTTAATGGATTCCACCAGCTGCTTGGCGGCGGATTCGCACGCGGCGGAGATGGCCTTTTGTGCGGCGATATTCTCCAGCGGGTCTAATCCGCTGACCTGGTCGGCCGCTTCGGCCACCACCTGGTAATTTTTGGTAGAAGTTACTTTGAGGTTGGCCCGGGCCCGGTAGCTCTTAAACGGGGAGGATATCCCCGGCAACGCCTGCAGCGGATTGGCCTCTACATCGGCCGTAATCAAAAAGCGCGCGCCGTCTTGGCGGGCTTTGTCTACCAGCGGGGTGGGATTGTCTAAATTATTTTGGCTGAGGTTATCGCCGTTGACCAGCGAATACGGCTGCCCCTTTAAGGCGCGGTAAATGGCCTGTTTGCAATCTTGTTTTAAGGAGACTTCCTCCCCGACCAGTTCGCGTGAGGCCACCAGCAGGGTGGTCTTTTTGGCAAAGGCGTCCGCATCAGATTGTTTGATGATTTCCCCAATGTCTTTGACCAGTACCATGACCCGCACGCGGGTGTACCATTGGTCGCCCTTGCGGTAGGCTTTTTGCACATAGCCGCGGCGGATAAAACCGGCGGATTTAGAGGTAATTTTGTCCTCCACCAGCTGGGCTTGTTCCACGGTGGTGGTAGAGGAAATAAAAATCCCCGCCACCTTTTCCACGGCGGCGCGCTGGGCGGCCAATTCGCCCTCCTTCTTCATGGCGGATAGATTGTTTTCATCGTAGGGGACTAAGGCTTCCGCCACCACATATTCGCCCTCCCCCTTGGGTCCGATATGCAACGACCGGCACGCCCCCAGGGCAAAAATGCCCACCAGGGCGATGAACAAAATTTTCTTCATTATTTCTTCTCCTGCACGGCGGCTCCAGCCGCGCCCAGTTGGTCGCGCCCGATACGCATAATGACGGTGCATCCGCCGTCCTCTAAATACTCCGTAGAAACCAGCTCCATGTGGCTGAGCAAGCCGTTGGCGGAGGTTTGAATGGTGGAGCCTTCGCTGACAGCGTCCACGATTTGCACATGGCTTTGCAAATCAGCACCGTAAAGCACTTCCGTGGCGCGCTGGTACGCGTGGGCGATGGCCGCCTCGCGCGAGAGGATGCGCCGCTGGGAATCGCTTTTATGGTCAGGGTTGGCCGCGCCGAAACCGCGTACCCAGAGGTATTGATCATCGGTCAAGGTATCGTTAAATTTCGGGGCGATGGTTCCGTTTTTAACAGCGGTTTTCATCGGGGACGCACAAGCCCCCAGGCACAGCAAAGCGGCCAGCAAAAAGACGGTTTTCTTCATCTGAGCAACTCCGATAATATTTTGGCATAAGTGCTGGGTTTGTTGACGTCCTCATAATTGATAACGCCGCAGCGGATGAGCATAATCTCCAGCATATGGGTCAGAATGTCGTAAAAGTTTTCTCTGACCGAAGGATCGCAAAGTTCCGTTTCCGGCCCTAAGATGACAGCCCCCTTGAGCTTTTTATTGTCGCACAGGTTGGCAATCTTAAACGCCGAGGAAATGATATTTTCTGTAGCGTAAGAGGAGCGCACGGCCAGCTCCGGCCCGCCGGGAATGCCCATCTCCTTGGCGCGTTGCTGCAAGGCAAACACCAACCAATTCATCATATTGGAATGATTTTGCGGGTAGAAAAAGCCGATGCGGCCCCATTCGCCGTTTCCTTCCACAGGAGCAGAGGCAATTTCGTCAGGGATTTTGCTGGCGATTAAGCTCTTTTGGTCCTCTCCGGCGGTGGCCAGCAACTGGTCAAAAATAGCCGTGGTGGAGCGTTTGGCGGTCGGTGCGTTGGGGAAGATCATTTTTTCCAACACGCGTACCCGGCGAATGGCGCGCGACACCGTGCCCAAGGACATATTGGGCTGGCCAAAGAAACGGTCTATGTCGGCTTCCGTGATATCAATGTTGTTGGACAAGAGCATCTTGGTGATGAGGCGTTTGCGCGCCGGGCCACTGGCGGGCTTTAATTCGGAAATCCAGCCCGAGTCCAAGCGGAAGCTGAGCAGCTCCTCCAATTTTTCCAGGCTCTCCGGCGGATATTTGGAGGTAATGACGATTTGCTTGTGCTGTGAGAGAAAGTCATTGAGCAGTTTGGACAAATGCGCCCGGTTTTGTTCATTGATGGCAATCAGGTGAATGTCGTCAATAAGCAGGGCCTTGGCGGAGTTGACAAACTGTTCAAATTTGTCCATATTGCCTTCCATTACATAGCGTTGAATGCCGCGCGAAAGGCGTACGCCGTTAGTAATAAAAATATTTTCTTGGCCGTATTTTTTGCTTAACGCATAGCCGATGGCGTGCAGAAAATGCGTTTTGCCTGTGCCGCTCCCGCCGTGCAAGACCAACGGGTTGTAAAGATTGCCCGGATTGTCTATCACGGAAATGGCCGTGGCATGGGCAAAGCGGTTGATGGAAATGCTCATATTTTCCAATGTATAGGTAGGGATTAAAGGCACTTCCAAAGGCCAGTTGTGTTTTTTAAGCTCCGACAGCGGCAGCTCAATGGAATGGTCAATGGTGCGCGTTTTTTCCAAAGAGGTACTGGGCTGCACGCGGCGTCTGCGCAAAATGGTAGTGCCGTGTTTTTCCTCTTGCACTGCCGGAGCCGGAGCGGGTTGTTTGGGCCGTGGAGCCGGTGCGGCCGGCGCGGGTGCTTGCGGGGCCGAAGGCGGCAGCGGCATGTGGGGTGCGGCGGGAGCCGGGGGCTCCTCGTGCACCTTGCGTTTAAGGCGGAAAATTGGTTTTTTGTCCCCTGTATTTTCTGGCATAATATTCTCCCTCTGTGGCGCTTGGGGCGCAGAAACAGCCGGATGTGGCTGTGTCGCTTGAGCGGCGGGCGCTTGCGTCAGCGCCGCGGCGGCGGGCAAGGGCAAATCTTCCTCTACAGAGAAAGTTTTCTCCTCTTGCACGGTCGGCAAAGTTTCTTGTTCTACTTCTTGCAAAACGGGTTGGGGCTGCGGTACCGGTTCCCCGGCGGGCTCTTCCTGCACAGCGGATTTCTTCTGGACAGTGGGTTCTGTTTCCTCCGCGGGTTCCTCCCAGGGGGTTTGCCCGGGCAAAGTTTCCGGCAAGGGGGCCGGCTTTTGCACAGGCGTCTCTTGCTCGGGCGGATGTTTCTCGGGGGGAATTGGAGCGGGTTTTGGGGCCGCTTGGGCCGCGCCCGCCAAGAGCTGTTCAAAGGGATCCATGACCTCTTGCGGTTCCTCGGCCTGCGGGCTAAAGCGCTCCAGTGCGGGGGGCAACGGCAAATCGTCCGGTGGCAAACCGTCCGGGGCGGAAGGTTTTCCCGGCTCTTTTACCTGCGCGTGTTGTACAAAGCCAAAATCTTTTTGGGTGATGCGCTCGGTAATGTTTTTTACATCATCCAAATCCATAAAACAGGTTTGATCCTTGATCTTTTGGTCAAAGATATTAAAGTTGCTTTCTGGCTGCGCCGGGGAGAGCGGTTTGGCTGCATGGGCTTGTGGTGCGGACATGGGTGCGGGCGGCACGGCGCCGGAGGTGGGAGCCGGTTTGTCCAAATCCATAAATAAATCGTATTTAGTTTCTGCCAAGAATATATCGTCTAAAGCGGGGTCCAGCAAGGTACCTTCCATGTCCTTGTTGAGCATATCTTGGGCCTGAATCGGCAAGGCTTCCTCCGGGAGTGGCGACGGAGAGGATTCTTGCGATGCGGCAGGTTCCTCCCCAAAAGTTTCCGGCGCTGATACGGACGGCGTCTGCTCCGGCCGCTGCGTTGCCGGGGGAGTATTTTTTTCTTGTTCCGGCTCCGGTGTAGCCCCTTTCTGCTCCGTTGCCGGAGGCACGGGGGGCAGGGGCTGCGCTTGTGGCGGAGTATCCGGCCAGTGCTCCTCCGCCTCTATAGAGGCCAGACCTTTCTCCACTGCGGCAGGTTCCTGCGGCTGCGGGGGTTGCGGGTCGGAGCGGTAGCCCTCTTGGTCTAATTCTTGCAAGGTTTTCTGCGGCTGCGGAAACGGGGATAGCCCCAAGTCCACCGGGTGGGGGTCTTCCTCCGGGGCGGACAAATCAATTTGACGGTGTTCAAACGCTTCCACGGGCGGAGCCGGCGGCAAGGGAGCCTTGTCTGTGCTGTGCGACGCCGTGCGGAAGAAACTTTCCGACGGGTCTAAGGTAATAAAGGTGGGGAAAGCCTTGTCTTCATGGGCAGCCTCTTGCTGAAACAAGGGATTGCCTAAAGCCCCGCCGGGCACAAATTCATTTACTTTGCGGGCCTGTTCAATACCCTCGCGCACAGCCCGCCGTATTTTTTCCAGCGTATCTTCGTCCAAATCCTCCGGCAGGGCAAAGCGGTACACATACGGAGCCAAGGCCGGTTGCGGCGGCTGTACATAGCCCTGTAATTTTTTGGCAATCAGCCGGGCGTCATGCTCCGTGCCGTCTATAAGTAAGGAGTGGAGAATGGCGTTGTTTTGCGGGTTGATGCTGGAAATAATATCCCACTGGGTAATCATTTGTCCTCTAAAATCTTTACTCCGGCGCTGGCTCCGATGCGCGTAGCCCCGGCGGTGACCATGGCGTCAAAATCTTGGCGGGTGCGTATGCCGCCCGAGGCCTTGACCTGCATATGTGGCGGCACATGGGCGCGCATCAGGCGCACATCCGCTGCAGTGGCTCCTCCCCCGGTAAAGCCGGTAGAAGTTTTGACAAAATCAGCCCCGGCTTGGGCGCAGAGCTGGCAGAGTTTTATTTTTTCCTCGTCGGTCAGGACGGAGGTTTCAATAATTACCTTTAAGGTAAAGTGTTCGCCCGCGTGGCGCACGGCCGAGATGTCTTTAAGTACCGTGTCCCAATCCTGGCTTTTGACGGCGCCGAGGTTGACCACCATATCCAACTCGTCGGCGCCGTTGCTCAAAGCGTCCTTGGCTTCAAATACTTTGGTTTGGGTGGTGTTTGCTCCCAAGGGAAACCCAATGACCGTACACACCTTGACCCCGCTGCCTTGCAGCTGCTGTTTGCAAAAGGATACCCAATACGGGTTCACGCATACGCTAAAAAAGCCGTATTTACGCGCTTCTGCACACAGGTTTTCAATGGCGGCTTTGTCCGCCTGGGGTTTTAACAGGGTGTGGTCTATGTATTTAGCCAAGTCCATAAAAACGCTCCTTAGTTAAAGTTAATAATGCGGGTGAATTTTTCGGCGATTAAGGCCTGCCCACCCACCAAGGCGCCGTCCACATCCGGCTGGGCCATAATTTCGTCCACATTGCTGTCTTTGACACTGCCGCCGTACAAAATGCGGGTGGCTTGGGAAAAGTCTTCGCCGTATTTCCCCGCTAAAAATTTGCGGATGGCGGCATGTACCTCTTGGGCTTGGACCGGCGTGGCCGTTTTGCCCGTGCCAATGGCCCACACCGGCTCATAGGCGATGATGAGGCCCTTGAGTTGTTCAGCGGTATAGCCTTTTAGGCCATTTTCCAATTGGGCGTCAATAACAGAGAGGGTTTCATTGGCTTCGCGCTGGGCCAAGGTTTCCCCTACGCAAAAGATAATGGTTAAGCCGTGGCGCAGGGCGGCGGCTACTTTTTTGTTCAAAATTTCGTCCGTATCGCCGAATACGCTGCGGCGTTCGCTGTGGCCCAAAATGGTGTGCGTGGCTCCGGCGTCCTTGGCTTGCACCGGGGAAACCGCGCTGGTGAAGGCGCCCTTGTCTTCCCAATGAATATCTTGGGCGGCTACTTGCAGGGCAGAGCCTTGGGCCAGCTCGGCCACTTTGGCTAAAGAGGTAAAGGAGGGGGCAACGATAATTTCGGCGTTGTTTTTGTTGTCTGCTTTCTTAAGCACTTCCACCAAGGCGGCCGACTCAGCCAAGGTATTGTGCATTTTCCAGTTTCCGGCAATAATAGGTGTTCTTTTCGTCATGGAGATATCCTCGTGTTTTAAATAAGCCTGTTGCCGTTGCGCTGCAACGGCCTATATAGATACTATCAAAAAAATACAGGTTTTTAAAGGGGCAATTTGCAATATCCTTGCGCGGCAGAAGAAACAAAAAACCCCGCACCGTACAGGTGCGGGGTTTGTAAAGCGCAAGAACTTATTTGACGCCGTGCATCCAGTGTCTGACCTTTCCGGCCATGATCCACATAATGACACCAAACAGCATAGACAGGACCGCCGGAACGGAGAACAGCGTGGTCAAACTCCAAGACTCGTAGTAGCTGGCCAGCCAGCCTGCCAACAAGTTGCCAAAGAAACTGGCCGTCAACCATACGCCCATAAACAGGGACATAAACTTGACGGGAGCCAATTTAGATACCATGGACAAGCCCACCGGGGACAAGCACAGTTCACCCATGGTGCAGAACATATAGGTTAAGATCAGCCAAATGGCGCTGACCGGGCCGGACGAGGCATACAGGCTGGCCCCGATGACGACGGCCAAAAAGCCGACGCCCTGTAAAAATAAACCCCAACCGAATTTGACTGGGATAGAGGGGTCCTTTTCGCCCAAGCGTACCCACAATTTGGCAAACAACGGCGCAAAGAGCAGTACAAAAATGGGGTTCACGGCCTGAAAGTACGAAGCCTTCAGCGTGATTTCCCCGATAAGCGGCAATACCGGGTGCAGGTTGGTCTTTTCCGCGGCAAAAATGTTCAAGGAAGAGCCGGCCTGCTCAAAGAACGCAAAGAAGAAAATGGCGAAAAACACAAAGGTAAAGATTGCTTTGATTTTGTCCCATTCGTCTTGCGTGAGGGGCTTGTTGGCCGCGGCGGCGCGGGCTTTTTCCGTTTCGTCGTCAATGTCGCCGCTTTTGGTAACGGGTTTCAAGCCGATGTGGCCCAAGTATTTGTTTTGGGATACCAAGTACCAAATCAAGCCGATAATCATGCCGGTACCGGCAGCCATAAAGCCGTATTTCCATTTATAGGCTTCGGCGGCGGAGGAGGCTTCCCCCAAGAACCCGCAGATAAACGGGGCAAAGAAAGCGCCCAAGTTGATGCCCATATAGAAAATGGTAAAACCGCTGTCGCGGCGGGGGTCGTTGGGCTCGTAGAGCTCGCCCACGATGGTGGAGATATTGGGTTTAAAGAACCCGTTGCCGATGATAATCAAGGTTAATCCCGTAGCCAAAGCCAACACCGGGTTGATGATTTCATAGGCGGCCAAGGTAAATTGGCCTGCGGCCATCAAAATGGCGCCAATGGTAATGGAGTGGCGTTTGCCGATGTATCTGTCGGCCAAGTAGCCGCCTAAAACCGGGGTCAAGTACACCAAAGCGGTGAACATGCCGTAGATTTTGCTGGATGTAGCCTTGCTGAAATTCAGCACGCTGCTGATCATAAACAACACGAGCAACGCTCTCATCCCGTAGTAGTTGAACCGTTCCCACATTTCCACCATAAACAGCATATATAAGGCTTTCGGGTGGCCTTTGCGGGTGAGGTTGTGTTTCACTTCTTCGTCAGTCATTAGGTTCTCCTCATCTATATAACAAAAAAAGGGTACTCCATATTTTACAAAAAATAGGTGTGTAAAAACGGAAAAAATTTAAAATCCGGCAGGAAACGCATAGAAAAGCGTTTCTTGAAGCAGCCGCACCGAGCGGTACAAAGCCCAAGCAAAATAAACGGAAAAAAGACCGATACCCGCGGTCCAAGCCAGTTTGGCCGCTAAAGAGAGCCTGCGCGAAAGCCACAGCGCAAACAGCGAAAACGGCCCAACCAGCAGCGTCAACAGCAGCACCCCGCCGTGGCCGTACCAAAAACCCATGCGCGGGCGCAGCGGTTTGCCGCAGTGGCGGCAATAGCAATCGGAGGCGTCAACATCTCCCCGGCAGCGCGGGCAACGCATCAAATGTCCTCCCCGCGGCTGCGCAGCGCGCGTTTGATGCGGCTGCGGGCATTGGCGGTTTTGGCAAACTTCAGCCAATCGCGTTTAGGCTGGGCAGTTTTTTGCGTAATGATTTCACATACGTCGCCTGTTTTAAAGACATAATCCATGCGCACCATGCGGTTGTTGACCTTGCAGCCCATATAATGGTCGCCGATATCGGTGTGAATGGCATAAGCAAAGTCCAGGGGGGTGGAACCGTCCGGCAGGGGTTTCACATCGGCCCGGGGAGTAAAAACAAAAACCTGTTGCAAATTAATGTCCGTTTGAAAGCCCTCTAAAAATTCCCGCGGGGCGGTTAAGTCCCGTTGCCATTCAATCCATTGGCGGATCCAGTTGATTTTTTCGTCAAAATTTTTATCTTTTTTCCCGCCCAGTTTGTAGCGCCAGTGCGCCGCAATGCCGTATTCGCAGGTGCGGTGCATTTCCTCGGTGCGGATTTGGATTTCCACAATGTCGCCCGTAGGCACGATGACCGTGGTGTGGATACTTTGGTACATATTGGCTTTGGGAGTGGCGATATAATCGGTAAAGGTGCCGGCCAAGGGCTTAAAGCGGGAATGGACGACCCCCAACGCCTTGTAACAATCGGACAGATTTTTGGTAATAATGCGCACTCCCAAGGAGTCTTGGATTTCGGCAAAGGACAGATTTTGTTTTTGCATTTTGCGGTAAATGGAATAATAGTTTTTGGCGCGCGAGAGCAGGCGGTAGTCTATGTTTTCCTCTTTGAGTGCGGGCTCCAAATGGCGTTTAAACTCATTGAGGGTGGCTTCGCGGTCAGCGGTGCGTTTTTCTACCTGCTCCACCAAGTCCTTAAATTCGGCCGGGTAGAGGTATTTAAAGGCCAAATCCTCCAGTTCCGTTTTAATGGTAAACATCCCCAGGCGCTGGGCCAACGGCGCGTAGAGGGTGAGGGTCTCGTAAGATTTAAATTTTTGCTTTTGCGGCGGCATTACATCCATGGTGCGCATATTGTGGGTGCGGTCGGCCAGTTTGATTAAGATGACGCGCACATCCTCGGCCACGGCAATCAGCATTTTACGCCAGTTCTCTACGGTTTCTTCATCGGTGGAGGAGAATTTCAAATCGCTGATTTTGGTAACACCCTGCACCATATGGGCCACGTCTTTATTAAATTCCCGCTTCAGGTCCTCTGTGGTTACCGCGGTGTCTTCCACCGTGTCGTGCAGGAGTCCGGCGCAAATGGTTTCCTCATCTAAGTTAAAGTCCAGCAAGATTTTGGCCACCGCCGTACAGTGATTAAAGTACGGTTCCCCCGTTTCGCGTTTTTGGTCTTTGTGGGCGTTCTGGGCAAAGCGGTAGGCCTTTTCCAATAGGGAGGTATCGGCGTGGGGGTTATAGGATTTAAATTGCGCTACCAGTTCGCTCAGTTCCATATTTATTTCTTTACAATATCATTTAAGATTTCCCGTGCGGCGCGGGCGGCCACGCCTTTTTCCCCCAAAGAGGCGCGCAGTTTGAGCAGTTCGTCGCGTTGGGCGGCCAGCCTGGCCGGATTTTGAAACATCGCCATGACCTCGGCGGCCAGGGCCTTGGGGGTGGCAAAACCTTGGATGAGCTCCTTGACTACAGGCTTGCCCGCCAGCAGGTTGACCAAGGAAATATAGGGGACCTTGATGACCATTTTGGCGATTTGGTACGTCGGCCAAAACATTTTATAGGCCACTGCCATCGGTACGCCCAGCAGGGCATTCTCCAAGGTGGCCGTGCCGGAGCAGGCCAGCAAAAAGTCCATTTGGCTGCGCAGTTCATAATTTTTGTCCTTGACTAAGTGAAAATTGGCGTGCGGGGTTTCACCCAGCAGCGCCAGCATTTCCTTCTCGTCCCGGTCCGGCAGCATAAAC
>CAVDMZ010000002.1:10513-26499 GCA_963610115.1 Duodenibacillus sp. | reverse complement strand
AAAACGACGAGATTCCCGATACCAACCTTCGGGAATGACGCAAATGGGGGCCGTTCAGGCGGCTTTACACTCATTGAACTTTTGGTCGTTGTCCTCATTATCGGCATACTCTCTGCTATCGCGTTGCCGCAATACCGCGTGGCGGTGGCCAAGACGAAAGCCGTCCAATTGGTTACGTTGGTGCGCTCACTCAAGGACGCACAAGAGCGCTACTATATGGCTAACGGAGAATATACAAAAGATTTTGACTCCCTGGATGTGCAAATGCCTGCGGGGGGTTCCGTCATTGAGTTAGGCCTTTATCGCAGTAAAGATTTTGATATAAGGATGCTGGGTGACAAAGATCCGGATTCTGTGTACGGCGGTCAAAGCGGCACAGACGGAATTGTCTATAAGATGATGTTGGATCAGGCCCCCCTGTCGGCTTACGGGAAAATTACTTGTTATGCCTATGGTGGCAGTAAGGTAGCGGAGCAGGTGTGTGCCAGTATGGGTGGTACGGACCCGAAAACGGGAGATTGCGACGGCAGAGGTTGTAAGATTTTCAAGATAGAGTAAATTCCCCTCTCAAAAGCCCCGGGGCATTTACACCGGGGCTTTTGCAAAACCTTATCCCAGCTGCGGATAGAGGGGAAAGTCTTCCAAGAGTTTTTCCACTTCTTTGGCTTCGGCGGTCAAGTAATCCTCGTCGGCGTGGTGGGTAATCGCGCGGTCTATCAGCTCCGCCACTTTTTCCATATCTGCTTCCTTCATCCCGCGGGTCGTTACTGCCGGGGTACCCAGGCGCAGCCCACTGGTTACAAACGGCTTTTCCGGGTCAAAGGGAATGGTGTTTTTATTGGCAGTAATGCCCGCCTTGTCCAAGGCCGCCTCGGCCACCTTGCCTGTCAGGTTTTTAGAGCGCAGATCCAAGCACATCACATGGCAATCCGTCCCGCCCGCCACCAGCCGGTAGCCGCGCTTTTTTAAGGCTTCGGCCAGCGCCTTGGCATTGAGTACCACTTGGTGTTGGTAGGCTTTAAACTGCGGGGTTAGTGCCTCGCCAAAGCAGACGGCCTTGGCGGCGATGACGTGCATGAGCGGTCCGCCCTGCACCCCGGGGAAGACGGCCGAATTAATCGCTTTAGCCAAATTTTCTTTGCATAAAATCATCCCGCCGCGCGGTCCGCGCAAGGTCTTATGCGTGGTGGTGGTGACCACATCGGCATACGGCACCGGGTTGGGATATTCTCCGGCGGCGATGAGCCCCGCGTAATGCGCTACGTCGCAGGCCAAGTACGCCCCGCAGCTGTCGGCTATTTCGCGCAGGCGTTTCCAATCAAACACGCGGGAATAGTTTGAGGCTCCGGCAAAAATTAATTTGGGTTGGTGCTGTAAGGCGAGGGCGGCGGCTTCGTCGTAGTCAATTTCTTCGGTGTCTTTACGCACATTCATGGCCACGATGTTAAAATATTTGCCGGAGAAATTCATCGGGTGTCCGTGGGTCAGGTGTCCTCCGTGTGAAAGGTTGAGCCCCAGCACGGTGTCGCCGGGTTTGAGCAGGGCCACATACACGGCCATATTGGCCTGCGCGCCGGAGTGCGGCTGTACGTTGGCGTGCTCAGCCCCAAAGATTTTTTTGGCGCGTTCTATGGCCAAGTTTTCCACCACGTCCACATATTCGCACCCGCCGTAATAGCGTTTGGCCGGATAACCTTCGGCGTATTTGTTGGTCAGCACAGAGCCCTGCGCCTGCATCACCGCCAGCGAGGTAAAATTTTCCGACGCGATGAGCTCTAATTTATGGCGTTGGCGTTTTAGCTCCGCCGATACGGCGGCAAAAACGTCCGGGTCTTGGGCTTGCAGTTGGGGATACATAAAAATGCTCCTTTGGAACAATTTAAAAAATGCCGCAAAAATTTTTGCGCGGTTTTCTTATATTTTACTATGAAAAACGCTCTAATTTTCATATAATTTATTAAATAAGAAGCAAAAAAACAAAAAACGCCGTTTGTCGGCGTAAAAATTCCCGCAGAGGTGTAGAAAAAATGGCAAAACTCACGCAAAAAGACTTCCTCAAAGGCACCATCAAACACATGGACATGAAGAAATACAATGTGGTCCCCCTGGTGGATGCTTTTGAAAACATGGCATATACTTCCCGCGACCTGGCCCGCGCCAGCAAAATATACCATCAAATGTTGTCCGACAAAAACTGCTCCGTTATTTTGTGCATTGCCGGCTCTTTGATTTCCGCCGGTCTGAAAAAAATCATCGTGGATATGATTCAAAACAAGATGGTGGACGCGATTGTTTCCAACGGCGCCAACATTGTGGACCAAGACTTTTTTGAAGCCTTGGGCTATAAACACTATTTGGGCGACCAGCACCACGCTGATGATAACCTCTTGCGCGATCTGCACATTGACCGCATTTACGACACCTACATCAACGAGGACGAGTTGAAAGAGTGCGATGAAACCATCCACAAAATTTGCGAGTACTTAGAGCCCCGCCCCTACTCCTCCCGCGAATTTATTTGGGAAATGGGCAAATGGCTGGAAAAGAACAAAAAAGGCAAAGACAGCGTGGTTTACAATGCCTACAAATACGGCGTACCCATATTTGTTCCGGCTTTCTCTGACTGCTCTGCCGGTTTTGGTTTTGTAGCGCACCAGACCCAGCACCCCGAGGCCCATGTGTCCATTGACAGCGCCAAGGACTTTTTGGAATTGACCAAAATCAAAATCAAAGCCAAGGAAACCGGCTTGATGATGTGGTCCGGCGGCGTACCGAAGAACTTTGCGCAAGACACCGTGGTGGCCGCGGAAATTTTGGGTGCGGACATTCCGATGCACAAATATGCCGTGCAAATCACTGTGGCCGACGAACGCGACGGCGCCTTATCCGGCTCCACGCTTAAAGAGGCCTCCAGCTGGGGCAAAGTGTCCACCGCCTTGGAACAAATGGTCTATGGCGAATGCACCACGCTCATCCCGCTGATTATCGGCTACGGCTACCACAAAGGCGGCTGGAAGAAACGCAAAGCGACCAACTACGTCAAATTCTTGCAAGACGAGGACAAAAAAATTGCCGCGTTGAAGGCCAAAAACGCCAAAAAGAAATAAACATTGGCTAAGTGCAGTTTTTACCAAGCAGGGGCAAACCAAAAAGGGGGCCCCTGCTATTTTGTGCCCAGCGCGGGCCGATAAAGTGGTAAAATATAAAAAACGGGCCCACCCGTTTGAAACCGTTTTACGCAGAGGACTTATGCCCACGCCAAACCCCGCCCCCCAATTGCATTGCAATATTGATGAAGGCGCCTTTTCCAAGGCGATGTTTTTATGCCGCCTGTTTACGGGGCTGGCCATGGTCTATTTGGCCTTGGGCAGTTTACTGTATTGGCGGGAGTTTTTGGTCAATACGGCCGCGTTAGGTATTCCCTTTTCAGTGCCGGTGGCTTTTTGTGTGGCGGCGGCGGAGCTGTTTTTGGGTTTATTTCTGCTGTTGGGCTGGCGCACGCGCGCCGGCGCGCTGGCCGCATTGCCGCTGACTTTGTTTTGTGCTATTATATTTTTTGCCGGCGGCTACAACCGCGTTTTTGTGGCACTGTGCCTGCTGCAGCTGGCCCCGCTGAGTGTATTACTTTTGTTGGGCCCCGGCGTGATTAGCTTAGATTATAAGCGCAGCCAGCGCGCCGCCCGCCGTTTTTTTAGAGGATGATTTTATGAGCAATAGGACCCCGTACATTAGTTTAGCCAATAAATACCGCCCCCAAAAGTTTGAAGATATGGTGGGGCAGGAGAGCATTTCCAAAACCTTAAAAAACGCCTTGAAATTGGGCCGTATCGCGCACGCGTATTTATTTTATGGCCCGCGCGGTTGCGGCAAAACGACCACGGCGCGCATTTTGGCCAAGGCCTTAAATTGCACCGGGCACGGCAACAGCACTCCTACCGCCGAACCTTGCGGGGAATGTCCCCAGTGCCGCGAAATTGCCCAAAGTGCGGATATGGATGTGCTGGAGTTGGACGCTGCGTCCAATACGCAGGTGGAAAAGGTGCGCGAAGCGATTATTGACACCGTGGCTTTGGCGGCCTCGCGCGACCGCTACAAGGTCTTTATTTTAGACGAAGTGCATATGCTTTCGGCCAGTTCCTTTAATGCGCTTTTAAAAACGATTGAGGAGCCGCCGCAGCATGTGGTGTTTATCTTGGCCACGACGGAAAAACACAAGGTCCCCGCCACCATTGTCAGCCGCTGCCAGACCTTCCGCTTTCGTCCCATTACCGTAGATGAAATTACCAACCATTTGCTGGATTTGGCCGAGGCCGAAGGGCTGGACTTGACCGAAAAAGCCGCCCGCGTCATTGCCAAAAATGCCGGAGGAGCTTTGCGCGACGCCCTGACCTTGCTGGACCGCGCCATTGCCTACTCCGACGGAAAAATTGATGAAAAATTAGTGGGTGAAATGCTGGGGCTGACCCCGCAGGATTTGTTGGTGCGAACCCTTTCCGCGCTGACGCAAAAGGACGGCACGGCCCTGCATGCCGCTTTTGAAACCTTGCGCGGAGAAGGGTTTGATGCCAATTCCTTTTTGAAGGATTTAAAAAACGCTTTGGGCGATTTGTTTTATTTTGCCTTGGGGCAGGGGGCTGCTCCTTTTGAAGGCGCCAAAACTTTGACGGAGCATGCGTCGGCGGGCTTGCTGGCGGCTTTGTCGCGCAAGGTCAACAAATTGGCCGAGGAAGTGAAATTTTCTGATAATGCCCTCATTAGCGCAGAGGTGGGGCTGTTTACCGTGATGGACAGCTGCTTTGATATAGACGGTTTCATCCGTCGTTTGGAGGCACTGGAACGGGGAGAGAGCGCGGACTTGCAAGAGCCGCCCGCCTCCGGCCCTGTGCAGCGTTTTCCGTCGCGCCCGGCTCCGGCCGCTGCGCCCAAACCGGGACCGTCTGTAAAGGCGCAAGCTCCTGCTCCCGCCGCCCAACCCGTAGCGGATTCCGTCCGGCGGCCAGCAGACTCAACACGGCAGCCGCAGCCTTCCGCTCCTGCCGTGGTTTCGGATGACCGAACCTTGTGGAATTTGCTTTTAAAGGCCTTTCAGCCCAGCCCGTTTGTGTATGACGTGATGACCAACTGCACCGTGCATTTTGAGGGGGACAGCTGGACCATTTCTTTTGGCCCGGGCAAAGAATTTTATAAAATTCCCGCGCAAAATAAACTGGCGGATTTGGAAAAAAAGGCCTTGCAGTTAGGCGGGCGCAAAATTAAATTTAGCATTGGGGAGGCCCCAACGGCTCCGTCCTCTCATCCGGCCCCCCGCCCGGCCTCTTCCTCCGCTTCAACCCCGGCGGCGGCTTCCGTCCCGCTGACGGACGAGGAACCCTTGGTGCAAGCGGATTTTTCCGCCGACATATCCGCCGCCGCGACGGGCCCGGTGCCCGAGGAGCTGAAAGAGGTTTTGGAGGTAATCGGCGGGGAAGTATTGGCTTAATATGAAGAGTTTGGACCGCTTACAACGCGCTTTACGCAGATTGCCCGGGGTCGGCCCGCGGCAAGCGGAGCGTTTTGCGGCGTATTTATTGCGGGCCCCGCAAGGTGAGGTGGAGGAATTGGCCGGTGCCGTGTTGGATATGAAGAAAGAGGTGAAACTCTGCCGTCTTTGCCACGCCTATAGCGAAGGGGATCTTTGCCCGATCTGCGCCGACCCGGACCGCGACCGCACCGCCCTTTGCGTGGTGGAGGACCCGCAGGATATAGAATCTATAGAAAGGACCGGGGCTTTTAAAGGGCTTTACCATGTATTGCACGGGGCCATTTCCCCCTTAGAGGGCCGCGGCGCAGAGCAGGTAAAGGTCAAGGAACTTTTAGAGCGCGTACAGCAGGCCAACCCGGCGGTGCAAGAGGTTATTTTAGCCACGGATCCGGACGCCGAAGGCGAAACAACTGCGCTGTATTTAGCGGATTTATTGCGCGGTTTGGTGGAACGCATCAGCCGTATCGGCTACGGCGTGCCTTTAGGCGGGGATATTGACTATATTGATGAATTGACGTTGGGCTACTCTCTCAAAGGGCGAACCAAAATCTAAATGCACTGCAGCTACTACAAAAGACCTCTTTTGTTGTTGCTTATCCTCTATATTGTGTGCCTGGTTTGTTTTTATAAACCGGGGCCGTCTTCCTCGGATGTTTCTCATTTTATTTCCGCGCAGCCCGTTTGTTTGGTGGGCAAGGTGGTCGGGTTTGCAGCGGCTAAAAAGAAAACCCACAATGTGCTGGTGCAGGTGCAGCAAGTCAACGGCCAACAGGCCGGCGGGACGCTGTATGCGCGTTTCCCCACCGCCGCCCCGGCTTGGCACGAAACCTTGCTGCTTTGCGGAAAATTGAAGAAGCCTTACTCCGTGGCCCTGTTGGGCAATTTTGATTGGGCCGCTTATTTGGCTACGAAGAATGTTTTTACGGAAATGACGGTGCACTCCGCCCAAACCCTGGCCCCGCCCGCCGGGCCGTTGCGGCTCATTTACGCCTTGCGCCAAGATATTTTAGCTACCTTTGAGCGGCACTTTGACCGGGATTTGTCTGCCATTGCCGGCGGTATTTTGTTGGGCGAGCGCGGCGAAATAGACCCACAGCTTTACAGTGATTTTCAGGACAGCGGGGCCATTCATTTGCTGGTGGCCTCCGGCGGGAATGTGGGCTTTGTCACCTTGGTGGTTTTTGCCTGCTGCGCTTTGTTTGGCCTAGGACGCCGAAGGACGGCTTTGGCCGCCTTGGCGGTGGCGGGGGCGTACACGGTGCTGGCGGGGGCGGACGCCCCGTTGGTGCGGGCCTATTTTATGACTGTATGCGCTGTGATAGGCTATTTTTTGCGACGCAATAGCGGGGTGTTTCAAGGGCTGGTGTTGTCGTGTTTGGTGATTTTGCTGATACGCCCGGCGTCTGTTTTTGAGACGGGATTTCAAATGTCTTTTCTAGCCACCTTGGCCATTGTGGTGTGTTTGAATTTGTATGAACTTCCTTATACTTGGCCGCGGTGGGTTCGCTTTTTTGCACAGATTTTTTTGGCTACGCTCAGCACCCAGCTGGTGCTTTTGCCGGTGTTTGCCAATGTGTTTTATAAAGTGTCTTTCGCCGGGCTGGCGGCTAATATGGTGCTGGTGCCTTTGGCGTCCCTGCTGATGGGGCTGAGTTTTCTGTTTTATCTTTTTTGTCTGCTGCATATCGGTTTTTTGCTGCAAGGGATTACGGGAGCGGCACTATTTGTCTTTAAATGGCTGGTGGAATTTTTTGCGGCGTGGCCGCTGTCCAATGTCCCGGCTGCCGCGTGGTCCCCCGGGTGGGTGGTGGCGTATTATGCCGGGGTTTTCGGGCTGTTTCATTTGCGGCAAAAAGCGTTTTTGCGCCGGATCGGCCCGGTGCTTTTGGCGGCGATGGTCTTGGCTCCGGCCGTGCAGATTTTCTTTTTTAATCCTCCGGCGGTGTGGCTGCTGAATGAATGGAACAAAAACGCTCTTTTATACCGTACCGCCCGGGGGAAGCGGATTTTGATTGCCCCGGCTATTGACGGGGAAAAATTGGCCCGCGCGGTACTTAAATCCGGTGCGCGCCGGGTGGATTTGGTGCTGCTCAGCGAGGACTCTGCCAAACAAAAGCAAGCGGTGCAGGAACTGCAAAAGCGCGTCAAGGTGGGGCAGGTGGTCTGTCCCTTTGCGCAGGTATGGCCCGGGGAAGAAATGCAGGCGGCCGGCGTGTCTGTCCGCGTGGAGTGGGGGCGTCTGCTCAACCGCCAAAAGAAGCTGTGGACCAATGCGGGTTTTAGCGGAGGGCGCGACAGCGTTTCGTATGAAATTACCGATGGGAAACTGCGCTTTACTACCGCAGGCAACGGCCGTTTTGTGTTGTACCAAGGCCAAGTGTTAGACAATTTGCGCAACGCCACGCGGCGGCGTTCTTTTCCCTAAGAATAGGGTATAATGTAAGAATAGCCCTGTGAGGAGTTTTTATGAACGAACAAGAGTTGCAAACCCATAAAAAGTTTTTAAAGGAAGCGGTGCGCTTGGCCCGCGAAAATGTGGCCACCGGGCGGGGCGGGCCCTTTGGGGCGGTAATTGTAAAGGACGGACAAATTCTTGCCCGCGGCGCTAACCAAGTATTAAGCAGCAAGGACCCTACCCAGCACGCCGAAGTCAATGCCATTCGTCAAGCGTGCCAAAAACTCAACCATTTTGAATTAAAGGATTGTATTATTTATTCCTCTTGCGAGCCCTGCCCGATGTGTTTGGGGGCCATTTATTGGGCGCGGCCCAAGGCTTTGTTTTTCGCCGCGGACCGCACCACGGCGGCACGCCACGGCTTTGACGATAAATTTATTTACGATGAGATTACCCTGCCGCCGCAAGGCCGCTCCGTGCAGACGGCATGCATCGCGCTGGAGGAGCAGGAGATCCCTTTTGAAAAATGGGACGCCAAAGGCGATAAAGTGCAGTATTAATTTTGAAAAACAGCAAAACACCCTAAAAATCTTTAGGGCGTTTTTGTTTTTTTAGAAGGGGAGTTTGCCTTGGGCTTGCTGGCGGCCCAGCAAAATCTCAGCGGCGCAAATTTGGGCTTTCCGCGCCGGACTAAACAGTAAAAGCTGCGCCGTGAGGGCCGGGATGTTTTCTGTGCCGAACGGGCTGCCGAAGGAAATCCATAGGCTTTGCGGGTACTCCCGGGCGGCGCGCGACAGCGCGCTCTGTTCCGCCGCGGACAGATTGATACGGCCCTTAAACGCCTTATAGTTGGAAAAGGATACCGCCAACAGGACCTCGGCTTTTTCCCCCGCGGGTACGATTTGCACCCCCGCTTTTTGCAAGGTATCTAAGAAAGGCCGTGCCACAAAATCCTCTTCATTGCCCAGTTCCAAATAAGCAGCGCGCATCCCCGGGCGAAAGAATATTTTCTCTCCGCTATATACCGCGCCATGCGGCGCATAGTTTTGATTAAAGTCCGCCGCAGATAAGCCTGTTATCGGCGTAGCGGAGGCGCGATCCCACAAGGCTTCTTGCAAACGGGCCGACTCTGCCACCTCATCGGGGGAAATCTCTTGCTTTTGCAGAAAGTCCGACAGCGCGATAGAATCCTGCGCCGCCAGCAAAATGTGTGCGCCGGCGTGCAAGGCGCTCAAGGCGGCTTGTTTTTCATCGCCCAGGGCTTTCATACACAGTGCGTCCGTCAGCACCAATCCTTTGAACCCCAGCTGTTGTTTGAGCAGCTCCGTGATGACCGCGCGCGAAAGAGAAGCGGGGTTGTTTTCATCCAAAGCCGGAAAAAGCAAATGCCCCACCATCACACTGTCTGCCTCGGGCAATGCGGTGCCAAAGGGCACCAGCTCCGCTTGTTTTAGCTGTTGCAGGGTACGCGGTAAAACGGGCAGGCCTAAGTGGGAGTCCTGCGTGGTGCGGCCGTGTCCGGGGAAGTGTTTGATACTGTTGAGTACGCCCCCGTCGCGCAGGCCGCGGCACAGCGCCGCCCCCAGCATACCCACCGCCTGCGGATTGGAACCAAAGGAGCGGGTGTTGACAATGGGGTTTTGCGGTTCATCACATAAATCCAGCACCGGGGCATAGATCCAATCTACTCCCAAGCTCCGGGCTTGCCGTGCCAGGGCCAGGCCCTTTTGATAGGCGGTGTCTGCCCTTCCGTCGGCACCGACAGCCAAGTTGGACAAGATCCACTCTTCGCCGGATATCCATTTTCCTAAGCCGTCCTCATAATCGGCGCAGATAAACAGATGCGGCAACGGACTGGCCGTGCGTACCTTTTCAATAAAATCTTGCACCCCGCGGCGCGTCCCGCCATAAATACAGAAACCGCCCGCCCCGCGCCGGGCCATTTCCAGTGCGTCCTCCTCTGCGGTTTTTCCAAACCAAAAACCGGGGTAAATCAAACGGTTGATGTTCATAAGGTCATTTGCCCCAATACCGTTTTTTTGCGTGCGCCGGTGGCCCGGGGACAGTGGTTGCTTTTCCCTTGCCAAGCCCGCCATGCCAGCAGGGCAAACGCGGCCGCTTCTTTGGCTTGCGGGTCTATCCCCCGTTGGGTCGTGGTGTAAACGGGCAGGCCCGTTTGTCGTTTTATGTTTTGCAGCAGCGTGGCATTGAAGGCCCCTCCCCCGGAAACAAGGATTTCTTTTTGGTCTGCCGCAGGCACAAAGAAACGTATGGCTTGGGCCACGGCCGCCGCGGTAAATAAATTTAAGGTGGCCAGTAAATCAGGCACGGAGGAAATATCCCCAAAATAACGCCGTAAATACACCGCGCCGAACGCATTTTTGTCTAAACTTTTGGGCGGCTTCTGGTGAAAAAATTTTTGCTTGAGCAAGCGGTGTACCCGTGTTTCGTCTGCCCGTCCTCGCGCAGCACAGGCGCCGTTTTTATCATACGGTTTGCCTAAAAATTGCACGCAGGCTAAGTCCATAAGGGTATTGGCCGGACCGCAGTCAAAGCCCGCCGTTTTGACGCGTTTACCGACGACAGACAAATTAGCAATGCCGCCCAAATTCAGCAAAATTTTAGGGGCGCCCTGCCCGAAAACAAATTCATCAAAAAAGGGAACCAGCGGCGCGCCTTGCCCCCCCAGCGCTATATCCCGCGTGCGGAATTGGCTGAGCACCGGTTTGCCCAACAGCTCCGCCAAAAAAGACGGCTCGGCAATTTGCAGGGTGTTGGGGACGGGGTCTTGCGGACCGTGGTAAACGGTTTGCCCGTGCATGCCCGCACAGAGGAGTGTCTTTTTGCTCAGCAGGTGCTTTTTTAAAAATTGCTCTACCCGCCGGGCGTAGAGTTGCCCCAATTCAAAGTGCAGAGCGGAGAGTTGCGGGGCGCGCAAATCCGCCGCGTGCAGCAATCGCTGTTGCAGGGCTTTAGGGTAGGGATAGTTTTGAAAGGCCTTTACTTGAAAGGGTTTTGGCTGTACGGCGCAGACGGTTAAGCCGTCGCAACTGGTGCCGCTCATAAGGCCCAAGACCCAGCCGCGTGCGGCGGGGCTATTCTTCATCCAAGACCTCCCGCAAAAAGCCGCGGTGCTTTTGCAACAGGCGTTTGGCTCGTGCGTAAGCGCATTTTTTTTGGTGCATGACCACGGCCATTTTGACACTGCCGCGTGCGGCCTGCAAGCAGCGGGCGGCGGTTTTTTCGTCTGTTTGCGCAATTTGGCTAACCAGGCGCGTGGCCCGGGCAACCAATTTGCGGTTGGTGGGCTGTACATCTACCATGAGATTGCCGTAGATTTTTCCCACGCGGGCCATGGCCCCGGTGGTAATGGCGTTTAAGGCCATTTTGGTGGCGGTGCCCGCCTTCATGCGGGTGGAGCCGCTGAGCGCTTCCGCCCCGGTGGGCAGACAAATAAAAATATCGGCGTGGCGGGTGTCGGCCTGCGGGTTGCAGGCCAGCAGCGCGGTGCGGCAGCCGGCTTGGCGCGCTGCTTGCAAGGCTCCCAAAGCATACGGGGTTGTACCGCTGGCGGTCAAAGCCAGCACAAAATCTCCCGCACGGGCTTTTTTGCCTATGTCCCGGCCGCCTTGCGCCGCATCGTCCTCGGCGTCTTCTACCGAGCGGAACATGGCCTTGCGTCCCCCGGCCAAAATGCCCAGGATTTGTCCCGGGCGCACCCCGAAAGTAGGCACACATTCCACCGCTTCCAAAATGCCCAGCCGTCCGCTGGTGCCCGCGCCGATGAAAATAATTTTATGTTTATTTGAAATGGTTTCTGCCGCGCACGCGATAGCCTGCGCGATGGCCGGGGCGGCTTGTTTGACAGCCCGGGCGGCATGAAAGTCCTCTGCATTGATGAGCCGCGCCGCCTGCACGGCGGACAGGCGGTCTAGGCGTTGGGTGCGGACATTGACGCCTTCGGTGGGGAGTAAATTTTTCATTCGTTGCCGTCTCCTAGTTGTAAAGTGTGTTGGCGGAATGCGCGTTCCGTTTCTTCTATGGATTTAATTTTAAAAATCAGCGGAATAATCAGCAGGCTTAGCAAGCTAAACAGCGCGGTAAACAAAAAGAACCGCTCATACCCCCACAGCATTTGCAGCTTGCCAGATAGCATAGACGGCCCCATCATCCCCAAGGCCATAATGCCGGTGGAAATGGCGTAATGGGAAGTCTTGTAGGCCCCTTGGGAAATGTACATAATGAAGACGGAAAAAGCCATCATGGCCAGCCCGTTGCCAAAATGCTCCAGCGTGATCAGCGCCCCGGCCACCCACGGCCCGGGTAAGGCGTGTGCCATATACGCATAAAAGAAATTGGGGACAATCAAGGCCAGCGCAAAGGGCCAAATGCACCGCTTAAAACCGTAACGGCTCAGCAGCCACCCGCCGGCTAAATTTCCGGCGATGACCGCCGAAAGACCCAAGGTCCCTTTCAATAAACCGTACGAAGCCAGAGAAAGCCCCAAGGCCCCTTCGGTTTGCGGACGCAGTAAAAACGGCACAACGGTTTTTTCCAGCAAGGCATCCCCGATACGGTAAAGCAAAATAAACAACAGAATGTAGAGGATATGTTTTTGCGTAAAATAGGTTTTAAAGGCTTCTGTCCAAGCGGGGCCGTGGGCGCGCTCTGCCGGGCGGTCTGCGGTTGGAACGGGCAAGATGCGGCGGTGCCAAAAGCCCCCCAAAAGAAACAAAAGGCCCAGCCCCAAAAAGGCCCAAGCCCACGTGATGGCTAAGGGGAAAAACTTTTTTGCGTGGCCCACCCCCGCCACCAACAGGCCGCTGCCGGCAATCATCGCCAGGCGGTAAAAAATGGTGCGGATGCCTACAAAGCGGGCTTGGTCTTGCACGGACAGTGCCAGCAGGTAATACCCGTCGGCGGCGATGTCGTAAGTGGCCGAAGCAAAGGCTCCCAGCCAAAACCCCAGCAGGGTCAGCGCGAAGAAAGACGGGGAGAGCGGGGCCTGGCGCAGCCCATTCCAAAAGAGCACGGCAAAGAGGCCCAAACACACCAGCCCCAGCATTCCTTGTGCTGCCAGCAGCCAGCGGCGCTTGGTGCTGTGGCTGTCCACCAGCGGACTCCAAAACATTTTTAAAATCCAAGGCAAATACAGCCACCCGGTCCAAAAGGTAATTTGGTCGGCGGGCAACCCCAAATCCGTGTATAATACCACGGACACGGCATTGATGAGGATGTAGGGCAATCCCTCTAAAAAGTAGAGTGTAGGAACAAAGGCCCAAGGAGAAATTTTTTTCATCGTTTATTTAAAGGGCAAGCGGCCCGAGAGCAAATCGGCAAAGGGCTTGGTCGGTTCGCTGCGTTCTAAAATCATTTTAATGACCGAGGTCAGCGGCACCGCGAGCAGTGCCCCCGGGATCCCCCATACCAAAGCCCAAAAGATTAAGGAGGCAATGACGATAATAGGGTTTAAATCCATTCCCTTGCCCAACCATTTGGTTTCTAAAATATTGCCGATGACAAAATGCGCAAAAATCAGCAAAGCGGCCGCCAAAATCAAGTGCCAATCCAACCCGTATTGTAAAAACAATACCGGCATAGGCAATAAGGTGGCGATAAACGGACCGATATTGGGGATGAAATTGAGCACCAAAGTCAGTACGGCAAACATCACGGCCATTTCCGTGCCGACCAAGTGCAACACCAGCCACGTTACCGCCGCGGCCAATAAAGATACAAAAATTTTAACCAGTAAATAATAGGAGATTTGTTTTTCAATGGTGGTGGTCAGTTCGCCTTTTTCATCAGAGGAAGCCCTGCCCATAAACAAGAAGATAAGGAACAAACAGACTAGCATGGTGTTGGAAATAAAGGAAACTACTTCCCCTCCCATGGTGCGCACCATATTGAGCAGCGGCAGGCGGTTGAGCGTTTCGGTCAGAAATTGGGAATTGAGTTTCACGCCTATTTTTTCAGCCGTTTGCAAAAGCCATCCGGCGGTATCGTTTAGCTTGTCGGCATAGATCTTGGCTCCGTCCACAAAAGAGGAAATGGAATTGGACACAAAGATAATAGACAAAGCAGCCAAGCCCAAAAAGAGCAAAATGCCCAGCAGAAACCCCAGTAAGTGCGGCACCTTCCAATGATCCTTCATCCAATCTGCCAAGGTGTTGAGTACGATGTAAAAAAACACCGCCACCACAAAGGGCATCAGCACCGCTTTGGCATAGACCAAGATTCCCGTTAGGGCGGTGCCTGCCAAAATCAGCATACAGGCATTGTTGATAGGGGCATAGGTTGCCGCCGTGACACGTTTAAACATAGCTGCTCCTTAGAAAGGGGTTTCTTTCATATTATCATAAAACAAGAGGCCGCGTTAAGTGCGTGGCCGGAATACACAAAAAAGTTGAGCGTCCGGCCGAAAATTGTTATAATAAATTATATTGCTTTTAGGGCAGTTGGCGCAGCGGTAGCGCGTCCGCCTCACACGCGGAAGGTCACAGGTTCAAATCCTGTACTGCCCACCATTTAAAAAGCCCCCGTTTCTCGTCGGGGGCTCTCCTTTTTCTGTCTTTTTGGGCTCTAAAGTATGGTGGGGTGGTTGGAGCTTATATAAATAACCGAGGATAACCCCTACAGGCACTTGGTCTGTGGGGATAGTTACGGCTACCTCAATTTGCTAAGGTCTCAGGCTGTCTAGCGCGCTTTCGCGGAACTCAAAGCCCATTTTGCTCATTTGCACGGCTAAACGCTCTCGGCAGCGTTCATAATTGCCTGCCGATACTTCCAGCAGATTATTGCCGTATACGAGCTTAGGCAGAGATACCTCTATTTTGACCGACTCCGGCATTTTGGGGCTTTGGCTGAGGAAAAGGCGCGGGAAATATTCGTCAGGGTGCTGCGTCGTCAGCTGTTTTTTAAAATCAGAGGTCTGAGCGTAACGCGGATTGGCGTTTGTAAAAGCGTCCTCGTTTATTTTGGTGAACTTGCCCAGGTCAACATACATCGTAAATTTGTCAAACATTTTTCGTCCTCGTGGTCTTAAATTCAAGCCGTGCCTGATGCTCGCGGCTCTTAAATTTAAATCACGCAGCGATAATAACCGAGTAAATAGCCTTATTCAGGCTCATTCAGGGAGATATTCAGGCACAACCGAATAAGGGCGTTTGTGAGAGGAAAACATTTTGTAATAATGTGAAGTCACTACAGCTGTCTGATGTTATTTCTTTCTTAAAAAGTTGGTGTTGACCGACTGCCTATTTGTTATAATGTTTATAAGGGGTGCTAAACAATTAGAGGCTTGAAATTTTACTGCCGAGGACTGTTCAAATGGAAATCAAACAGATAAAAGAGCTGTTGCAAGTATTTGGTTTCCGCCCAAAGGAAAATGCGGTGGATGTGTATGCCAAAACATACCCCGTTCACCAGTATACTATTGACGTTGATTTTCAGAACAAACGCATTAATTACGGCCCCTTAGTCCACATAGGCGCAGGCACAACCGAAAATTTCTCACAAGATGAAAATTTTGTCGTGCTGGAATGCGTAGACAGACTGCTCACCAAAGGCTATAAGCCCCAGTCTATTACTTTAGAAAAGGTCTATCCGTCAGGTCACGGACATACTGGGCGGCTTGACATCTTGGTTAAGAAAAACACAAAAGCGTTTTTAATGATTGAGTGCAAAACTTGGGGAAAAGAGTTCAGCAAAGAGCTGGACAATATGCAAAAAAATGGGGGGCAACTTTTTACTTATTTTCAAAATGACAAAGATGCCCAGTATTTAATGTTGTATGCGTCTAGGGTCGCCAATCATACAATTGAATACCAGAATGAAATTGTAAAAATTGAAGAGTATTATCGTCAAGCAGGAAATGTTGCTGACACCTATGACCGTTGGAACAAACAGACTTATTCTAATGGAATTTTTGATGCAGGGGTTAACTTGTACTGTTGCAAAAACAAACCTTTGACAAAAGCTGATTTAATAGAATTAACAAAAGAAGACAGCGGGAAAATCTTCCACGGCTTTTTATCTATTTTAAGAAAGTATTCTGTTTCAGATAAGCCC
>CAVDMZ010000002.1:0-10498 GCA_963610115.1 Duodenibacillus sp. | reverse complement strand
ATACCAGTCCGGCAGATTTGTTGCAAAAAAAGAAGAAATGGCTCAAATTTAACAAAATTTTTGACATCAAAGACGTCATTGACGATGAGTCCTTTGATGATAACTTTAGGGTTCTTAAAGAAGTTGTTCAGCTTTTGGAAAAATATCAGATTAGATACCCCAGAAAGCAGCAGCATTTAAGCAATTTTTTTGAGAGGCTGTTGACAACAGGCTTAAAGCAAGAAGCTGGACAATTTTTTACCCCGCCGCCAATCACGAGGTTTATAACTCACTCATTACCACTAGATAAAATGTTGGCGACAGCAATTAATCAACCTATACCTAAGTTGCCCGCCGTAATTGATTACGCCTGCGGAAGCGGACATTTCATTACTGAAATGATGGAAGCATACCAAGATGGTATTGCTAATATGGACACGACAAATTTTTACCCTGAGGCAATTACTGCTGTTAACAAATGGAAACTAGACCCGTATTCGTGGGCAGGTAAATACATTTATGGCATAGAAAAAGACTACAGACTGGTCAAGGTGGCCAAAGTAGGTTGTTATTTTTATGGCGATGGTTTGGCGCAAATTGTCCACGGAGACGGACTAGATAGTTTCAAATACTCAAAGAACTATGTGGGATTATTGGCCGAGAATACAAATATTGAAGATTCTCAAAAAGCAAAATTTTCAATTTTGGTCTCCAATCCCCCTTACTCTGTAACTGCTTTCAAGGGTGACATCAAAAATGTAAATGTTAGCCAAGAATTTGAGCTATACAAATATTTAACAGACAGGAGCTCTGAAATAGAGTGCTTGTTTGTGGAGCGTATGAAACAGCTGCTTAAAGACGGCGGCTTGGCAGGTATCATTTTGCCGAGTTCTATTTTAACCAATTCAGGCATTTACACCAAAACGCGCGAACTGCTGCTCAAATACTTTGAGTTTGTCGCCATTACGGAACTGGGTTCTAATACGTTTATGGCTACCGGCACGAACACGGTGGTGCTGTTCCTGCGCCGACGAAATAACTATGAGTGCGTTAATTTGCAAAAAGCAGTGGACAAATTTTTTAAAGACCACCAGGACGTTACCATACACGGGGTGGAAACCCCTGTGGCTAAGTATGTGGCGCGCGTTTGGGAAGGGCTGACTTTTGACGATTATGTGACATTACTCAACAAAACCCCCAATGAGCGCGTGCAAAGCCACGACCTCTACAAAGAATATAAGCAAAAGCTGAAAGCCAAAACAGAACAAGCCTTTTGGGATAAGGTAATAGGGCTTGAAAAAGAGAAACTGTACTATTTCATTTTGGCCTATCCGCAGAAATTAGTCGTCGTGCACACAGGAGCAAAAGAGGCGGAGAAACAGTTCCTGGGTTATGAATTTTCTAACCGCAGAGGAGCAGAGGGCATTCACCCCATTCAAAAGAGCAAGACGATTGACGAATGCACCAAACTGTTTGACCCGCATACTTTCACCAACCCCCAAAAAGCCAGCACCTACATCTACAAAGCCTTTGAGGGTGACACCAAGAGCGAAATAGACGAAACGCTGAAAAACAATGTTTCGCGGGTGGCTTTGCTGGATATGATGACCTTTGACCGCGCCGACTTTGAAAAGGTTATCAATGTAAAAGCTAAAAAAAAAGAAACTATTGAAAGTAAGTATCCGATTACTTCCCTCGGCAATATAGACGACTTATTGTTTAAAAAAGGCAAGAGTATTACAGAACAACGGGCGAAGAAAGGGGATATTCCTGTTGTGGCTGGCGGTACTGATGTGGCATATTACCACAATACCGCAAACAGAAAGCCAAATGTTATAACAGTTAGTGCGTCAGGTGCAAACGCGGGTTTTTTAAATTTCTGGGACAAGCCTATATGGGCATCTGACTGCTCAACAATAACTTCTGCTAATGAAAATGTCATTAACATTACGTATGTATATGCGTTCCTCAAAAGTATACAGAGCCAAGTGTATAGCTTGCAAAAAGGAAATGCACAACCACACGTATATATTGAAGATTTAAAAAGGCTTAAAATTCCGCTTCCGCCGATAGAGGTGCAGCAGCAAATCGTTTCCGAAATCAGCGCGGTGGAAAAAAAGATTGTTGAATTAGAAAAAAACATTCAAAATCTTAATGTCCAAATTCGTAGTTTACTTACACAAATAAAAAGTGCAACAACAAGATTAGGGAATATTTGTGAGTCCTATATAGGATTAACATACAGGCCTGAAGACATAGATAGAAATGGCATTTTAGTGTTGCGTTCTTCTAATATACAAAACGGCAAGTTGGATTTGTCAGATCAAGTGCGTGTGAGTTGTAAAATAAGGGAAAATTTGTATATCAAACCAGGTGATGTATTGGTGTGTGTGCGCAATGGCTCTAAACGATTGCTCGGCAAGTCAGCATATATTGAAAAATTAACAGAGCCAATGACGTTTGGCGCATTTATGGCAATATGCAGGAGTCCAATGGGCAAATATACTTATATCTGGATGCAAAGCGAAGACTATGCACGACAAGTTGAAAATTTAGGGACGACGATGTCAATAAACCAATTGACACAAAAAATGTTAATGGATTTGCAAATTCCCGTTTTATCACAGAAAGCTCAACAAGACATAGTCTTTCAGTTTGAAAAATTGGAACAGCAAATTACTGAGGCGCAAAAGACTATTGAGTCTTCAGAGCAGCAAAAGCAAGCCATTTTAGACAAATACCTGAAGTAGCTTTAACAGGCACACTGGCGCGGCCGCCTGCCGATGGTGTCGTCAGCGGCACTTATATCAGCATTAGCTTTGCTCTTGGCTTTTTGCTCTTAATGGCACAGGCACTCATTCGTTTTGTACGCTTTGTGTATCAGCCTTATTTCTGTTTAAGATTTGACGCGCAGATTACTCCGCCGTTTTCCCCATCAGCCAGTCTAGGACATTGACCTGTACAATGCCGTCAAAGTCCGTGGCGGGCAGATAGTCCATCGTCAGCAGATATTTGGGATAGTGGTCTTTCAGTTGTTGCAGCGGGGCAAGTTCGCGCTCCAAAGTCTCCTGCGCGAGTACCGTCTGCGATACCTGATAATACTGCGTGCCCTGTTCGTTCATCGCCACAAAGTCTATTTCCTGCTGTCCGGCTTTGCCCATAAACACTTTATAGCCGCGCCGCAATAGCTCCAAATAGACGATGTTTTCCAAAATGTGGCCAGTGTCTTTGCCTTTGTTATTTAGCAGTGCCTGGCGCAGCCCCGTGTCTACCACATAATACTTTTCGCCCGTCTTCAAATACTGCTTGCCTTTGGTGTCGTAACGGCTGACAGGATACAGCACAAAACTTTCCACCAGTGCCGAAACATACTTTTCCACCGTCTTATTGGTGATTTTATAGCCGGAAGAAGTCATCGTGTCACTGATTTTTTTGATAGACACCACACTGCCGATATTATCAAACAAAAAACGGATAATTCGGGTCAGCTCGTTAGGGTTTGTGATTTTGTGGCGCGTCAACACATCTTTTATAATAATAGAGTCTAACAGGCTCCGCAAATAGTCATTGGCCGCTTCCGCCGTAGGCACTTGCAGTACATACGGGAAAGAACCGTTCTGCGCATAGGCCGTGTAGAGCTCCGCCAAAGACCGATTAGCCCTGTTCTGCGCCGATACATATTCCTTAAAAGACAAGGGTAGCATCTGCACTTCTATGTAGCGTCCCGAAAGCAGTGTCGCAAGATCGCCCGAGAGCAAATGTGCATTAGAGCCCGTGATATAAATATCAAAGTTATCACGGATATACAGACTGTCTACGGCTTTTTGGAACTGGGGGACATTCTGCACCTCGTCTAAAAAGATATAATTTTTCTGTTTAGGTACGGCGTGGTCTAATATGTGCTGATGCAGTTTTTGGTAATCTTGCAAGGGCGCACTCAATATGTCCTCAAAATTAAACGCCTGTATCTGTGCAGGGGTGACGCCTGAGCCAAGCAAATACTCTTGGTAGAGCTTAAACAAAGTAGACTTACCGCAGCGGCGTACGCCCGTAACGACCTTGATAAGCTGCTTGTCCTTAAAAAGTTTTAGTTTTTCTAAATATTGTGTTCTGGGTATCATAGTTCGCTCCTTATGATTATAGTACCACAAATGCTCCAAAATGTCAAATGTTAGGAAAACATTCCCAAGTTTATTAAAAATCATAAAAAGTTAGGAATGTAGGTCAAAAATGAGCATTACACCTCAAACGGACAATAAAGTGTGTGCCAAGTTTGAGCTAAGCTATCACTAATCCCACAAAATGGGAACAGAAAAATACCAATAGCACCCCTCTGGCAGGCCAGCAAATCGGGCAGTGCCATTTTCGTGCCAAAAATCAGCCAAAAAATTCCGACGATCTCTAACCGCAACAACAATTCAGGCTTTCAAGCAATGTCATTTCTTCCGTCGGCAATTAACAAAATTTAACATTGGTTAATATGGGGTAACAAATACCGTTTCTTCGTTGTGAGTCCGCCTCACACGCGGAAGGTCACAGGTTCAAATCCTGTACTGCCCACCATTTATCTTCCCAACACCCGTTTCTTTATTGTTGCTTGTTAAGTCGGATATCTTCGCGCCAGCGCGCGTGTGTCATATTCATTCCTCGCTTGCGTCTGGCATAAACGGATTTTCTTTTGAAAAAGCCCTCCAAACAAAGCGCCGCCGAAAGCAAAATCCGCTATCGGCAAACCCCCTTCTTTTCTCCTAACCCTTTCTGTTTCCAAGCAACCGCTCTATTTTTGATATACTAATTAGAGATGTAAAAAGTGTTTTTTTAAGGAGTCTTATAAAAACTATGGAATGGAGTTTGCTGTTTAACGCGTTCATCGGTATTTTGGCTATTTTAAACCCGATTGGAAACGTGCCTATCTTTCTGGAACATGTGGAGAAGGACTCTCCCAAGGTGCAGCGTGCCGTGGCTGTTTTAATGGCGCTGTCTATTTTTATTATGCTGACGACGTTCTTTATTTTCGGGACGCGTATTTTGGGCGTGTTTGGCATTACGCTGCCGGCCTTTCGGCTGGCGGGGTCGGTAATTATTTTAATTGTGGGTTTGCGTATGTTGCAGGGGCGCAGCAAGTTTGACCCGGGCGGCATTGAAACGGCCTCCGCACACGGCGGCACTTTTACCCAAGCGCGTAACCGTCTCAGCCATATTTTGGTGCCGGTGGCCATGCCGCTGTTTATCGGGCCGGGCTCCATTACCACCGTCGTACTGTATGCAGAAAAAATCAAAACCTTCCCCATGTTTGTGATGATGATTGGCGTTTTGTTTTTAGCCACGCTGGTGGTGGGGCTGTGTTTGGTGATCTCACGCAGTATCTTTGATTTATTGGGGACCAACGGCACACAGATAGTCATCCGTTTTATGGGGATGATTTTGTGCGCCATTGCCATGCAGTTTATGATTGACGGGGTGGCCCAGCTGCTGCCGGGCGTGCTCAATTCCAACTTCATCCACGGGGCCGTATAGCCTTTGTGTTTTTTAGCGGGGCGCAAAAACAAAGGGGTTTTGCGCCCTTTTTTTACCGGGGGAAAAGAGAATGCAGCGTTTCCAACTGGTTTCAGATTTTAAACCCTCCGGCGATCAGCCCAAGGCCATTGCCGCGCTGTCGCGCGGCGTGTTGGACGGACAAAAACGCCAAACGCTGTTGGGGGTAACCGGATCGGGCAAGACTTTTACCATTGCCAACGTGATTGCCCGTTTGAACCGCCCTGCATTAATTTTATCCCCCAACAAAGTGCTGGCCGCACAGTTGTATGCGGAGTTTAAACATTTCTTTCCCCAAAACGCCGTAGAATATTTCATTTCTTATTACGATTATTACCAGCCTGAGGCCTATCTTCCGCAGACGGACACTTACATTGAAAAGGACTCTGCGGTCAATGAACACATTGATAAACTGCGCTTGAAAGCCACCACCTCCTTGCTGACGCGCAAGGACGTGATTGTGGTGGCGTCGGTCTCGTGCATTTACAATATCGGCTCGCCGGACAGTTACAGTGAAATGTGCGTGTATCTGCAAAGGGGCGCCACGATGACCCGTGGCCAGCTGGGCGGGCTGCTGGTGAAAATCCAATATGCGCGAAATGAAATGGAGTTTGTTGCCGGCTCTTTTCGTATGCGCGGGCCGTTTGTGGATATTTTTCCGCCTTATAGCTTAAACGCGGTGCGGGTGGAAATCCAAGGGAAAAATATAACTCACTTGTATGAAATTCACCCGGTTACGGGAAATGTGGTGGCGGAGTTGGAAACGGCGTGGGTCTATCCGGCCAAGCATTTTGTCGTCAAGGACGAGGACCGCCAACGCGCTTTGGAGCAAATCCGCGCCGACCTTCAAATACAGCATGCGGCCTTGTTGGCCCAAGGCAAAGAATTGCAAGCCTACCGCCTCAAGCAGCGCACGGAATACGATTTGGAAATGTTACAGCAGGCGGGTTTTTGCCCGGGGATAGAGAACTATTCCCGGTATATGGACGGGCGTGCACCCGGCCAGCGGCCCCATACGCTGATAGATTATTTCCGCCGCTACGATGATTTTTTAATGGTGGTGGACGAAAGCCATGTGGCCCTGCCGCAGGTGCGCGGTATGTACAATGGGGACCGCTCCCGCAAGCAGATGCTGATTGATTTTGGGTTCCGTTTGCCGTCGGCTTTGGACAACCGTCCCTTGAAGTTTGAAGAATTTGAAAGTTTGATGCCTGCGACCATTTTTGTTTCTGCCACTCCCGGCCCGTATGAGCTGGCCGCCAGCGGGGGCGAAATAGTGGAACAGGTCATCCGTCCCACGGGGTTGGTGGATCCCAAGGTTACCGTACATCCCAGCGCGGGGCAGATAGATCATTTGCTAAGCAAAATTCAAGAACACCGCTCCAAAAAAGAGCGCACCTTGGTGCTGTCTTTGACGAAAAAAACGGCAGAAGATTTAAGCGCCTTTTTAACGGAAAAGGGGGTGAATACGCGTTATTTGCACTCCGACATTGACGCCTTGGAGCGGGTGGAAATTTTAAAGCAGTTCCGCCAAGGGGATTTTGATGTGCTGGTGGGCATTAACCTTTTGCGCGAGGGCATAGATATTCCGCAGGTAGGTTTGGTGGCTATTTTGGGCGCAGACAACGAGGGGTTTTTGCGCAATGCCACCACGCTGATACAAATTTCCGGCCGCGCCGCGCGCAATGCGGGCGGAGAGGTGGTCCTGTACGCCGACCGGGAAACCGAAAGCATGAAGTATGCCTTAGGAGAGATGAACCGCCGCCGCGCGCTGCAAGAGGCCTACAACAAAGCCCACCACATTACCCCGCGCTCCATTCAAAAGGCCGAGGTGGAATTAAAGGAGTTTGAAACTTCCGCCAAAAACGAGGGCTTGGGTGTCCTGCACGAGGCCTTGCCCCAGCCGACGGCAAAAAACATTAAAAAGATGCTATCAGAAGTGGAGCGGCAAATGCGCGAAGCGGCTGATAATTTGAACTTTGAGCTGGCCGCCCAACTGCGCGACCGCCTGTTTGAACTCAAGCAAATGAAATTAAAATAAACCGTGCTTGCCCGGAGCTGCTGGCAGGTATTGGGGCGTCTTTGATTTTCTCCCCGGGGGAAGCCTTGCTAGCGCACCTTTCTTGGGGGCAGGCCATACAAGGCTAAAGCGTTTTTGGTGGTAATTTCCGCCAATTCTTCCAGCGGTAAATTCAAATAGTCGGCTACCCATTGTCCGATCAGCGGGATATTAGACGGGTCATTGCGCTGGCCGCGTTTGCCTTGCGGGGATAAATACGGGCAATCGGTTTCCAGTACCAGTTTATCTGCCCCTGCTTTTTTGACGGCCTCGCGGATATACTCATTTTTTTTATAGGTAAAGCAGCCGTTAATCCCCAACAACATGCCCATATCCAAGGCTTTTTTGGCCTCTTCGTACCGGGCGCAAAAGCAGTGCAGTACGCCGGGATATGCCGCCCGGGCGGGCGGTTGCCAGTTGTGTTTTAAAGCGGCGAAGGTGTCCTCATAAGCGGCGTAATTCTCCCCCTCGCGGCGAATGTGCAGGACCAGCGGTTTTTGTGCGGGGTTGGCCAGTTGCAGCATGCGCAGCAGCATTTGATGCTGAAGTTCCTTATTAGATACATCCAAACAGGTATAGTCCAGTCCGATTTCCCCCACGGCCACGCAAGTGTCTTGTTGTAAAAGGCTAGGCAGACGCTGCAGATCCTTTTCCGTGGTTTTGATAGCATACTCCGGGTGAACGCCCAAAACTGCGCGTATGAATTGGGGATAGCGGTCCGCTAGGTCCAGCGCGGGGGCCCATTCCTCCGGCGCACAGCCGATTTCTATGCTCCAGGCCAGCTGTGCCGCGGGCAACTTGGCAAGCACCTCTGGGCGGTCGGCGTCAAAGGCAGGGTCGTTTAAATGGGCATGAGAGTCTATAAATTGCATATGAATATTGTAGCTTTTTTGGAATTTATCTTTCTAATCTAAAAAGCGGCTTGTCCTTTTGGGCTGGGGTTTCTATACTGTTTGTATTGGGAAATGAAAAGGAAAAGCTGTTCAAAATTAGCAATCTAAATAGGGGCTTGACAAAAATAAAAAAATTGTTTACAATATTAGCAGACAGAAAGAAAGAGTGCTAAAATAAAGCCGGCAGATCCGGCGGAGCCAAGAAAGCATATGAGAATCTTAAAACCGGAAGTAGCCAAAGAAAGAAAGGAGAAGATCCTGCGCTGGGTGGTGCAGCAGTTTGTAGAAAACCGCCGTCCGGTCGGCTCGCAGCTGATTGCTTCCAGCGCTCTGAAAGATATCTCCAGCGCCACCATTCGCAATATTATGAAGGACTTGGAGGAGGAGGGCTACCTCTACCAGCCGCATACTTCCGGCGGACGTATCCCTACCGACAAAGCCTACCGCTATTATGTGGACTATTTAATGGGAATGCAGCGCATGGCCGCCCAAGAGCGCGAACGCATTGAACAACAATATGATGAGCGCGTGGGCGAGTTGGACAATGTGATGCTACATACCTCGCGCCTGTTGGCGCGGCTGTCCGGCGCGGCGGGGTTTGTGTACACGGCCAATGTATCTGACCAAGTGGTCAAACGCTTGGATTTTATGCCCATAGGGCCGGGGTTGGTTTTGGCGGTGTTGGTAACGGAGTCGGGCATGGTGCGGCACTGGCCGGTGCGTTTGGGGTATGATTTGCCGCCTGCCAAACTGCGCCTGTTGAGCCGTTTTATCAATGGAGAAATTGACGGCATGACCCTCAGCGAGGCCCAAAAATTTTTGTGGCAGTACATCCAATCGGGCCACCGCGAAATTGCCGACGTGGCGGATTTGGCCGTGCAGGTGCTGAAAGATATGCAAAAGCCCAAAGCCTCTGCGGAGGAGCTTTACATTGAAGGCATTGGTCATATGTTGGAAAACACCGAAGAGTCTGATTACGAAGATTTAAAGCAAATGATGCGCGTGGTAGAGGAGCGCCAGCGGCTCTCGGGCCTGTTGGCGGAAAAGATGGATGATTTGCGCCGTTCCGGCAAGGAAGTAACCGTAAGTATCGGCAGTGAAAACGAACTCAAGGAATTGCAAAACGTCAGCATTGTTTCCTCCGCCTACCGCGTGGGAGACAAAACCGTAGGCATGCTGGGCATTATCGGCCCCAAGCATATGCAATACACTAAGGTAATGTCTTTGGTGAAATTTATGGGGGATTTGCTGGAGGGCAGTATCAGCGCATGGAACGCTTTACCGGAAAAGGAAGAAGATTATGAGTAAGAAACATCATCAGACAGAGAAACAGGCCGGGCAAGAAGAGCAAGACTTGCCGGAGCAAGCCCAGCCGCAAACGCCGCAGGAAACACCTGCCCCGCAGCCGGACTATTACGAAAAGTATGTGCGCCTGAGCGCGGATTTTGAAAACTTCCGCAAGCGCACCGAGCGGGAAAAGGCGGCTTTGCTGGCTTATGGCAAAAAGGATTTTGCAGAGAAGTTATTGCCTGCGTATGAAGTGTTGTTGCGCCAGCAAGCCCAAATGCAAAAAGAGTCGGCGGATGAAAAAGATTCTGCCCAAATGCAAAGCTTGCGCGCGGGGTTAAATATGGTACTGGGGGAGCTGAAGAAAGCCTTTACGGCCGAGCGGATAGAGAAGTTGGAAGTGGTGGGCAAACCCTACGATCCGCAAACCTCAGAGGCGATTGCCCTCATTCCGGCCCCAGCAGATAAAGACGGCCAGGTGCTGGAGGAAGTGCAAATGGGGTTTAGTATGGAGGGCAAAATTTTGCGTCCGGCCCGGGTAGTGGTCGGCAAAGCGGAGGAAGAAACAAAAAAAGAGGAAGAGGCGAAAAAACAAGAAGCAGAAACGAAGTAATATCAGACACCATTTTACAGAAAGGAGATAAAACATATGGCTAAAATTATTGGTATTGACTTGGGAACCTCCAACACCGCCGCGGCGGTGATGGAAGGCGGCAGAGGCACGATTATTCCCTCTGCCGAAGGC
>CAVDMZ010000001.1:9879-39877 GCA_963610115.1 Duodenibacillus sp. | reverse complement strand
CCGGCGCTCTAACCAGCTGAGCTACATCCACCATAAAAGTCCACTCCGGCGCTAGAGGCGGGAGCTTCCCTGATATTGTACAAATTTTCATTTTTATCAGGCAAATTTTTCTGTTTTTGCAAGTGCGTCAGCGACGGTTTGTCCTCTTGTGCTGCCGCCCGCTGGGGCGTTTTGTGCCCGTTCTTTTTTCCATACCGGGGGGATTTATTCAGCGTTTTTAGCGTTGTTTTTTCGGGAAGAACTGGGCCAAAAAATCCTCGGGTTTCTGGGCTTTTCCTGCCCAGGGGCCGTCGTAAAACTGCGCGCCCAGCGTTTGCAAAGCCTGCCATTGGGCAGCATTTTGCACCGCCCCAAAGAGGATGCGGACATCCAGTTTCTGCCCAAGCTCCAACACCCCTTGCACGATTTTGGGCGTCTGATCCTTGAAATTACCGTCTGACGGCCACGGATTTTCCAGCCGGGCCAAAAAGATCGGCAGCTTCTGCATCATCGGCAAAGAAATACTATTTTGGCCGAGGAGGTTTAAAGCCAAGCGGAAGCCTTCCTGTTGGGCCCTCTGTCCGTTTTGGTACAGAAGGCGCATATCGGTGGTGTCCGGTCGGGCGGCGTTGATTTGCAGGAGCAGCCGCTGGGCAGGTACCCGGTATTGCTGCATCTGTTTTTTGAGTAAAGCCACAAAACGCAAATCCTGTAAACTAAGCGCCGATATATTGAGCAGCAGCGGCCATTCTCCCGGGGCCTGCTGCAGTACACGGCAGGCTTGCTCGGCTAAATAGAAATCCAGTTGGGTAATAAAGCCATTGCGGGCAAAGACGGACAGAAAAAGCTCTTCCTCTAAGGGGGTTTCTCCGTGCAGGAGCCAGACGCAGTGGCTTTGCGCACCCCATACACTGCCGTCGGCCCGGCACAGCGGGGAGAGCCTCAGGCCAAAATCCTGTTGGCGCAGGGCATTTTCCATTTCATTTTCCATATCCTGTTCTTTGGTGAGCCGTTGGCGCATGGCCGGCTCATAAAAGGCCACAATGTCGCGGTAGCTGCCCTGCAAGGTGTTATGCGCCAGCGTGGCACGCAGGAGCATATCCTCCGGGGAGATATTCTCTTGGACGGAATAGATGCCAAAGGACAAAATCAGTTGGAACGCTTGCAAGTCGGCCGGGCGTGCGTTGACAATTTTCTCGTTGAGCAGTTCCAAACGGTTTTTGAGCTGTTCGGGCGTTTCATAGTTCAGCAGCATCACAAAAAAGGCGTCGTGAAAGCGGCAAGCCCGTTCGTTTTCGTGCAGTTCTTCGGCCAAAAGGTCGGCGATGCGGCGCAAGAGCTGGTCGGCGCGCTGACGGCCCACTTGGTCGTGGAGCAGCTGAAAATGTTTGATATCAAATACGACCAGCGCATACAGTGCCTGGGGCGTTTGCTCCAGTACCTTGGGAATTTCCAGGCGGATTTTGGCCCAATTGGGCCGTCGGGTTACCGGGTCATTGTAGGCGGCCTGGTAGAGTGCTTCCCGCGTGCGTTTTTGTTGGGCATAGATAAAGGCCAACAAGGAAACCAACACCAGCAGCCCTGTCAGGCATAAAATGAGCGACAGAGCCAACAAGTCGTGTGTTTTTTGGGCGGCGACTTTCTCCGGCACAACGGAGAGCAAATACCAATCATTGATCCCCACGGGTTGATAACTCACGTACAGCCACCCCTCTTCCGGATGAAAAAACCGTACCCAGCCGCTGCGGCCGGCTTGCAGGTCCTCGTGCAGTTTTTTATTGCGGTTAAATTGTTCATTTCCCGGGGTGGTAAAGACATTTTTTTGGGCGGGGCTGGTGCGTGCGGAGGAGGAAAAGGCCACCTTCTCTCCGTTGCTCTTCATGACCAAGGAATACCCCTGCCCTCCAAAGCTGTCCGAGGCGATTAACCCGCCGTATAATTCCGTGGGGTGCGCGGCCATGAGTACGCCCAAGGTTTTGCCCTGCGGGGTGATGACCGGGACGGACAAAATAATGGCCCGGCCCTGGTCCACGGCGTCGGTCAGCGGGTCGGAAACAGCCGTTTGTCCGGCCAAGCTCTGTTGAAAATAATCCCGGTGGGAAAGGTCCAGCAAAAAGCCGTCGCTCAAATGGGCCACGCCGTTAGGCTCTATAAAGGCGGTGCGTTTAAATTCGTTTTGTTTGGTTTCCTCTTGCAACAGGTCGGTCCAGGTGTGCTTTTCAATATCGTGCGGATGCACGGCAATGGCCGCGGCGGCCGATTGCAGTGATTTCATATCCCCGTCAATTTGGGTATTTAAAATTTTTACGCCCCGCTGCGCGACTTCGTCCAAATAAGTCGTCAGCTCCGCTTGCAGTGCGGCGCGTAAATGGTAAATGTAAAGCCCCAGCCCTGCGCCCAACAATACGACGCAGGCCGACAATACATACAGAAAACGGAGAATCGGTTTAGACAGTTTCATATACAGCAGTATAACCCCACTTTGCAAAAAAACAATATCTTATTATAAAATCCCCCGGCGTTTGGACCGGGGAAACAAATTTTACCATTTTTCGTAATGCACTTTGGCCGGATCAAAACGGTCCACCTCGGCCTTTTGTTCATCGGGGTAACCCAAGGCGATGATGTTAAACGGATGCACGGCCCCGGGCAGCCCCAAGACCGCGGCTACGGCCTGCATACGCTCCGGGTCGGGGTACACGCCCAACCATACCGAGCCGATCCCCAGGTCCGTGGCGGCCAACAGTAAATTTTGGGTAGCGGCGCCGCAGTCGCCCGGCCAGTAGCCCGGGACCGTTTCCCGTGTGGTATTGCCGCAAACAAGGATTGCGCAGTTGGCGGTGGATAACATATGGGCGTGTGGGTGTACCTTCATCAATTTGTTTAAGACCTCCCGGTCCCGCACAACCACAAAATCCCACTCTTGGCAATTACGCGCGGTGGGCGCGAGCATGGCCGCCCGGAGCAAGGTCTCCAGCTGTTCCTGCGCCAGCGGTTGCGCGGTAAAGCGGCGGATAGACCGCCGCCGGGTAATGGCTTGTATAGTATTCATTTTTTATATTCTCCCTTGCCCAGGAATTTCTTTTTAAAAAATCCGGCCAAGCCGCCCTGGGCGGTTTCACGGTAGGCCTGATTCATATCCTTGCCGGTTTGCATCATGGTGGCCAAGACGTCATCGTACGAAACCCGGTTGTGTCCGTCGGACATTAAAGCGTAGGTGGCGCAATCCAACGCGCGCGAGGCCGCCAGCGCGTTTCGCTCTATGCACGGGATTTGCACCAGCCCGTCCACCGGGTCGCAGGTCAAACCCAAGTGGTGTTCCAGCCCCATTTCGGCCGCGTACTCAATGCGTTTGTTGTCGCCCCCTTCCAGTTGGCAGGTGGCCGCGGCGGCCATGGCACAGGCCACCCCCACTTCTCCCTGACAGCCCACCTCCGCCCCGGAAATAGAGGCGTTGGCTTTGGCCATATTGCCAAACAGGCTGGCTGTAGCCAAGGCGCGCAGGATGGTGTTGTCCTCAAATTCACAAATTTCCTGCACCAAGCGGCACACGGCCGGCACCACCCCGCAGGAACCGCAGGTCGGTGCGGTAACCACCACGCCGCCGGAGGCGTTTTCCTCCGAACAGGCCAAGGCATAGGCAAACAAATTGTTCATCCGCCGCAGGTACTGGGGGGAGTTTTCCGCCTTGTATAAATACCGCTGGGCCTTGCGTTCTAAGTTTAAAGAGCCGGGCAATACCCCGCGTTTGGACAGGCCGCGCTTCATGGTGTCTTGCATGGTGGCCCAGACCTCCGCCAGATAATCCCAAATACCGCTCCCCTCGCACTCCTCCACATACTCCCACAGCAGCATCCGCCGCTGTGAAGTATATTGTAGTATTTCATTCATGGAATGGTGCGGGTAAATATTGTTTAGTTGTTTGCCGAAGTTTTCCTCGTCGCGTATGGTGCCGCCGCCGATGCTGTAAACCACTTGGCTGTCGGTCCCGTGTCCGGCTTGGTCCAGCGCCTCTAATTTCAGCGCATTGGGATGCTTGGGCAATACGGTTTGCGCGTCAAAAATAATCTCCACCGGTTTGGGGTAAAAGGCTTCCTTGAGGGTAAAATCGGTCAAGTGTCCCTTGCCGGTGGCGGCCAAGGCCCCGTATAAAGTGACCCGAAAGGCCGAGGCCTGCGGACAGCGGCGGTTGAATGCGTCGGCCGCCTTGCGGGGGCCCATGGTATGGCTGCTGGAGGGCCCGCAGCCGATTTTATAAAGTTCTCTGAGTGATTCCATCGTATGTTTCCTTTATTAAAATGTTATCATAATTTATATGAGTATGCTATCGGCTCTTTTTGTGGCTTTGGGATTGTCTATGGACAATTTCGCCGTCACCATTGCCTCCGGCTGCCGCGGAGGACGCTTGCGCCTTCGGCAAATTTTTTTAATCAGCCTCAGCTTTGCCGCGGCTCATGTTCTTATGTTGAGCGCAGGTTGGTGGTGCGGGCGGGAGCTGGGGCGGTTTTTTGACCGCTTTGACCATTGGATTGCCTTTGCCGTGCTGGTCTTTATCGGGGCAAAAATGGTCAAGGAGAGCTTTGAAGCACATAACGGCCCCAATCTGTGCCACACGTTGGACCCCAAAACCCTGCTGGCCTTGGCCGTGGCCACCAGCTTGGATGCGTTGGGGGTGGGGATGGCCTTGTCCTTAACGCAAGCCCCGTATGTTTTGACCCTGTGTTTTATGACGGGGTGCGTGTTTGTAACCAGCTACAGCGGCTTCTTTTTGGGCGCGTGGCTGGGGGAACGGTTTGGCAAGGTCATGGAAACGCTGGGCGGTTTGGTGCTGTGCCTGGTGGGAGCCAAGGTCCTGCTGAGCGGGCTTGGAATTTGGTAAGATAAAAAGACGCCGGACGCAAAAGGAGATTGCTATGGGCTTGATTGCTGTGATTATTATCTTTATTTGTCTGTGTACGGACCATTTGATTATGTCCAATATGTCCGCCATGAAAATGGACCTAAAGACCAAGAGCGTGTTTTCTGTTAAGGCCGCCTTTTTCTTTTCAGGGTTTAATGCGCTGTTTTTTACGGCGGGTTATTTATTCAGCATCGTTTTCTTCCGCAGCTATTTTGTAACGGCGGCCAACTGGGTGGCCTTTGCCTTTTTGTTACTTTTGGGCATTAAGTATCTGCTGGAGACCATTGAAAAATCCCCCAGCTTTAAGGAAGAAGAGGCCGATGACAATAAAAAACTCATTCGCGTGTCGGCCCTGTCCGCGGCGCAATTTTTTTTGGTGGGATACCCGCTGGAGCTGTTGGACAAGAGCTGGTTCCCGCAGGTGCTGTTTTTGATTGTATTGACCTTTGCCATGACGGTTTTGGGTTTTCACTTAGGCACCAAGAGCTCTAAAACCATTCGCAGTAAAAAGACGGAGTTTGTGGCCGGGCTGGTTTTGGTGGTCATGGCCATTCGTATGATTATTTTGTAAGTTTTTAACTGTTTTTTGCAGCTTACGGGGCCCTTTTTAGGGCCCCGTATTTTCTCTCTCTTTTTTTACCGCCCGCTAAAGAGATACAATAATATATATGATTAGTATGAAAGGTTTTTTGGCCGCTTTGGTTACTTCGTCCACATTCGGCCTGCTGCCCTTATTTACTTTGCCGGTCATGGCAGACGGTCTTAATTTAATTTCCATTCTGTTTTACCGTTTTTTATTTTCGGCGGCCTTGTTGCTGTTGCTTCTGCTTGTGTTGCGTTGTGATTTGCGCGTAACGGGAAAAGAAGGCTGGACCTTGGCGGGGCTGAGTTTGTTTTATGACGGGTGTGCGGCCTTTTTGTTTTGGACCTATCACTATTTGCCCAGCGGCGTGGCGGCCACGATTAACTTTCTTTACCCTGTGATTGTTACCGTGATTATGATTGGGTGCTTCCACGAAAAAAAGTCCTTTTGGACCTTTTGCGCACTGGCCTTGGCTTTTTGCGGCGTGGCCGCTTTGTCTTTGAGCAAGGGCAGCAACGGGCAAGGCATCAGCCTGTTGGGGGTAGGGCTGGATCTAATATCGGCCCTTTCTTATGCGCTTTACATTGTGTGGGTCAATCATTCCTGCGTGCGCAAAATGCCTATGCTCAAGCTCAATTTCTATGTGTTCTTGTTTGCCGCCGTGGGGATGGGCCTGCTTTCACTGGTTACCGGGCAGCTGCAGGCCGTGCCGGATACGGGCAGCTATGCCAATTTGACCCTAATGGCGCTGGTTTGCACCGTGGTGTCTAATATCACCTTGGTGTATGCCATTCAGCATTTGGGCTCTACCTTGACCTCTGTGTTGGGCGCGATGGAATCGGTAACGGCGGTCTTGGTGGGGGTGTGGGTGTTCGGCGAGGCGTTTACCCCCGTGCTGGCCTTGGGCATTTTGCTGATTATTTCATCGGTAACGGTCGTGGTGCTTTCGCCGCACCTGACGCCTATCTTCCGCTTCTTTAAATATTATTATCTCACGGAAATGCGCGGAAGACACCGCACCCTGCGCGCCCCGCGTTGAAAAATTAGCGGCCCGGGGTTTCTTTTGCTACAATATAAGGGAAGTCTTTTGAAACAGGAGCTTTATGAACAACCGGGGTGTTTTACATAAACTGATGTTGCTGGTTATTTTGGTGGCCGGTTTTGGGTTGGCGGTGGCTTTGCCTCAGCTTAAGAAACAGGCCGATATCCGCCATGCCCGCCAAGCCTTGCAAACGGCGCACCAACTGCTGGCGGCTGAGCAGGCCTTTTATAAACAAAACGGGTTTTACAGCGCCGATTTGGCCTCCTTAGTGCCGGACTTGCCCTGCCAAAGCATAGACGGCCCCAACGGCACGGTGTTGCATTGTCCCCATTACGAATTTACTTTAGAAACCGCGCAGACTCTGCGCGCCGGGAGCAAAAAATATCCCAAGTGGTTTACGGTATCGTTAGAGGACGGTGCCATGACCTGTAACCACGAGGAAGGCTCTTGGGTGGGCGAGCGGATTTGCGCCCAAATGGATTTATAACAGGAGGAAAGAAAAATGAAAAAAGTAATTGCCGGTTTGTTGCTTTTGCCGATGTTGTTTGCGTGCGCCACCAAGGTGGAACGCTTGGACACGCACGAGATTAAGGACATCAGCGGCCGTTGGAACGATACCGATTCGCAAATGGTCGCCCAAGAAATGATTAATGATTGTCTTAATGCGGGCTGGTATTCCAAGGCCGCCATGCGTCTGGGCAAGGAGCCGACGGTCATCGTGGGCAGCGTAACCAATGACAGCATGGAGCACATCAACACCGATGCTTTTGTAGAGGAAATGCAGCGCGCGCTGATTAACTCGGGCAAGGTGGATTTCGTGGCCAGCAAGAACGAACGGGGTGAAGTGCGCCAGGAACGTTTGGAGCAGGATGAGTTTGCTTCCGAAGAAACGCGCAAAGCCTTCGGGCGCGAGGTCGGCGCGGACTATATGCTCAGCGGCGTGTTGAACTCCATTGTAGACTCTCAGAGCAAAAAGGCCGTGGTCTTTTATCAGGTCAATATGAAACTGATTGATATTGAAACCAACAAAATCGTTTGGAACGGCCAAAAGCAAATTAAAAAATACGTAAAAAGAAGCAAAACCAGCTGGTAAGTTTTATGAAGGCGCGCTGGCTTACACTCCTGACAGTCATTTTGTGCTGCTCGGCGTGCGGCGCGCCTTCCTTGCGCCATAAACAGCAAGTCAATAAGCTCTTGGCCCAAGGCGAATATGCCTCGGCCAGCCAATCCTTAGAAAGCGCCAAGGGCAAACAATACAGCCAACGCGACAGTCTGCTGTACTATTTGGATGAAGGCGCGCTGTTGCATGCGGCGGGGGACCCGGCCGCCAGCGATGAAAAGCTGGCTTTGGCCCAAGACCGCATAGAGGAACTCTTCACCCAAAGTCTATCCGCCCATGCCGGGCAATTTCTCATCAACGATTTGACCGTACCCTATTATCCGGCGGCGTTTGAGCGTTCGCTGACCTATTATTACCGCGCCATGAATTTTTTGGACCGCAACGATGTTGCCGGTGCGCTGGTGGAAGCCAATAAAGCGGTGTATTATTTGGACGGCCTGCGCGGCAGCAAACGCAGCGGCTGGCGCGATGACCCCTTTGTGCAATATTTTTCCAGTTTGGTGTTTGAGTCGGCCGGTAAGCGCGACGACGCCCGCATTGCCCGCGCCCGCGCCGTGCAAGCATACGGCACTTCTTATGACCCGTTTTACGTGGCCCCGGTGCAGGGATGGGGGGAAGTGGTGATCGTGCATGAAAACGGGTTGGCCCCGCTGAAGAAGAGCAATACATTTCAGGTCAATTGGGGCAATGTTTTGTTGTGGAGCCAATCGCACCAAGAGGGCGAAGAGGGGCTCAGCCCGCAAGTGCAAAACGCTATTGCGGCCGGGCTGCTGGGCAGCAGTGTAACTATTTCTTATCCTACTTTAGAAGAGCAAGCCTATACCATTGTCGCCTCGGAGGCCGTTACCGCGCAAGGCCGGGTGTACCCCACGCGTTTGGCGGGGGATGTGGCCGGGGCGGCCGAAGCAGATTTGAAGGAGAAGAAGACAGCGACTTTGATGCGTGCCGCCGCGCGCGCCGCCGCCAAACGCGTGGCCGCGGTACAGGCCAAACATTTGGCAAAGCAAAGCTCCGGAAATGATAATTGGGGAAATGTGGCGGAAATGGTCTTTAGCCTTTTGGGCGCGTTAAGCGAAAAGGCTGATACGCGCCAATGGTTTACACTGCCGGCGCAATTTCGGCTGGTGCGTTTTTATGTGCCGCCCGGAACGCAGGATATTTTACTGCGTTTTAAGGATGGATTTGGTAATATAGTAGGAGAACATATCTTTGAAAAAGTGCCGGTCAGACCCGGCGGGCGGGTGTACTTGCATTATCGCACCGCCCAGTGAGGATACCATGAAAAAATTAATCATCCTGCTTGGCGCCTTGGGTGTATGCGCTTGCGCGGGAATCAACAAAAATACGGTCAGTTACCAGATGTCCAAATACGACCAACACGCCTATTATGTGGTGGCCGGGGAAGGGGCGGATAAAACCGCCGCCGGGCAGAACGCGTTGGAAAATATGCGCCAAAGTTTATTGCAACAGGTGCCCGATGCCCGCGAACTGGAGCAAATGAAGGACCTTTTGGCCAATGCCCGGGTGGACAAGGTATGGCGCGACAAAAGCAAAAAAGACCCCAAAAATTATTTTGCTTTGGCCGTGCTCAAGCGGGAAACCGCGGAGCTGATTTTGCAGGTGCCCGCCAACGCGTTGGATGCCCGGTTGGGTGCCTTGGCTACGCGCCTGCAAGCCACACAAGATAAATTTGCCGGGCTGCGGGCTGCCTTTGCCATGAAACCGCAGATTGCCCAGCGCAATATTGTGCAAGATTTGTATGTTTTTCTCAGCCAAGACCAAGTGGGGTATGAAACGGAACGTTTTGAAAACTTAAAGAAACTCTACAATGACCGCTTGGCGGCTGTCAAGGTGGCGGCGGTGGTGCGCGGGGAGGAAAATGCGATACTGCTTTCGCGCATTGTGGATGCGGTCAACCAAATGGGCTTGAGCACGGTTTCCGCGCAAGATCCGGCGGCGCTGCTCTCTATAGAGGTCGATGCCCAGGTGGACGGGTACGGTTCAGAGCGGCTCAAGGGGCTGCAATGGGCAGCCACCAGCGCGGCGGTCAGCCTGCGGGATTTGCAGGAGGGCACGACCTTTGCCCGCTTTAATGTCTATGACCGGGCCGGTACAAGCCGCCAGGCCGATTCCCTGCGCAAGAGTATGGAAGGCGTGGGCGATAAAGCGTCGGCGGAAATTGTCAAACGCCTGACGGATTATTTAAAAACCAAATAAGAGGAACTTATGAAGAAAACATTACTTTTGGCTTTTGCTTTGACCTTAACGGGAGCGGGGAACGCGCAAGAAACTCCGGCCCCGGCGGCGCCGGAGGCGGATCCGGCCGCGGTGCAGGCCTTGAGCGAGGAAGCACTGGCCGAACGCAATAAGATGCTTTATTCCTTGGGCTTTTTGCTGGGGGATAATCTCAAACGCCAACTGGTGCTGGACAATGAGGACGATTACAAGGCCCTTTCCCAAGGGATGCGCGACAGCTTGTTGGAAAAGAAATCCCAAACCGATTTGGACGCCTACAAGCCGCAAATTATTGAAAAATACCAAAAGGACGCGGAAATCATCAGCCAAAAACGCGAGGCGGAGCAAAAAGAATATTTAGAAAATTTTTCCAAAGAAAAGGGCGTGAAGGTATTGGACAACGGAGCGATGATTAAATTGTCCAAGAAAGGGAAAGGCCGCGCACCCAGCGCCTCCAGCCAAGTTACGGTAAACTACGAGGGCCGCTTGATAGACGGCACCAAGTTTGACAGCTCCTACGACCGCCAAGAACCTTTTACCGCACCTTTGACGGGAGTTATTCCGTGCTGGACCAAGGCCCTGCAGCAAATGCGCCCCTCGGCCAAGGCCACCGTGGTTTGCCCGGCCGACACGGCGTACGGCAACCGCCCGGTGGGGGTGATCCCAGCCCGTTCCGTTTTAGTCTTTGATGTGGAATTAATCAGCGTGGGGGACTAATATGTCTAAAACCAGCCGCTTCTTCATTGCCGTGATGGTGGTGGGCTTGGCCTTTTTGGCGGGGATGCGGCTGTATCAGGCGTATGAACGCCGCGCCGTTTTAGACGCGGCCGAACCCGCGCCGACCCAAACCTTTAACCAGGTACCGGTGCAGCAGGGGCCGGCCGAAATAGACCGTCCCGTTTACCAGCGCCTGCCCCAACAGGCGCAGCCGCAGGAAGTTTATCTGCAGGAGGAGCCCTTAAATCCCGCCGAGCAGAAGGAGCAGGCGCAACAGACGCTGCATTCTATTTTAGACGATTACGCCAACCACCCGAAAATGAGGGTCTTTTATGCGGATTTGGCCCAAGCCACGGGGCGTACGGATTTGACCCTGGAAACCCTCAGTGGCGACGGTTTGCCCGAGCTGATGCGGCAGTATCCGCAGGTGCAGGAGGTGCTGGCCAAACATTCCAAGGATCCGGAGTTTGTCAAAACCTTGCAAGAGATTTTTAACAATCCGCAATTTGCACACAGTGTGGCGGTGCTGCAAGGGGGGATGCCCGCGCGCAGCGGTTGGTAAAACAAGCAAAAAAGAGTTGGGGGCCTAGATAAAATTTGCTATCCTATGAGATAGGATGTTCTATGGGAGGACTTTGTGGTAAAAATTTTGCTCAAAGCGGCTGTATTGCTTTTTATTGTGTTTAGCATTTATTTTATTGTACACCCGTCGGCCTGTTCCAATCTGCTGGCCGGACGGGAAAGCGTGTCCTTGGAGGAGGCGCAGCGTTTGGGATTGCCACATCCCATGGCTGAGCCCGGTCCCACCCTTTCTCCGTCGTCCCAACCCGGCGGGAAGCCGGTTTCTGCCGCGTCCGCGGCCGGGGCCACCACCGAGGACGGCGCCTATGCCCCGTACCCGGAACAAGGGGTATTTGATACCAATACGATGAAGGAAACTCCCGCCGCGGCTCCTGCGTTTTCACAACAGGAAATAGATTTTGCTATCGCCAGCCGCTATGTGGAGCTGGAGCGCGAATACGCCGCCCAACATGCAGTGGGGCAAGACGCCTCGCGCGAGATTGCCTACATTGTGATGGATGATTTTGAAATGTCGCCAGCGGAATGGGAAAGTTTCTTGTCCCGCGCCACCGCCTCGGATTTGTTTAACAAGGTGCGCAAGGAACTGCCGCCCGCCGCCGTGGCGAAATAGAAACCTTTCTTATGAAAAAAGGATGACGCCTCCCCGTTTTCTGGGGAGGCGTCGTTGTCTACGAGAAAGCGATAAAAGGCTTACCGGGGCAGGCGTCCGGCCAAGAGCTCGGCCACCGGGCGGGTATGTTTGATTTTGCTGAGCACGATTTTAATAGAGGCCGTAATCGGCACGGACAGAAAGGCCCCGGGTACTCCCCAAACCAAGCCCCAAAAAATCAAAGAAGCAATAACCACCACTGGATGTAAATCCATTCCGTCGCCCAAAAAGCGCGGCTCAATCAAGTTGCCAATGATAAATTGCGTGGCGGTCATTAGCCCAATGACAACAAAGAAATTGACGCCCAGCCCGTATTGCAGAAACAGCACCGGGGCGGGAAGCAGTACGGCGATAATGGAGCCAATGCTGGGGATAAAGTTAAGCAGAAAGGTCAGCAGCGCAAACAAAAACGCCAATTTCACTTGAAACGCCACCAAAATAATCCACACAATAACAGCGGTAATCAGCGACGTCACCAATTTAACCGACAGGTATTTGGACACATTGGACAGCATTTCCTGCACCAAGGGATGAGCCGGGTCTGCGGGCAGGGCCTTCTTTTCCCCCAGCAACAGAAAAATAATGAACAAAATAATCAGCGTGGCGTTAGATACCAGAGAAAAGAGCTGCTTGCCGAAGTTTTTAAACCAATCAAACAGAGGCAGTTCCCGCAGGTAAGTGATAATGGAGGCTTGGTCCAGTTGTATGCCCTTGTCGGCCAGTTTGTGTACCAGGTCCGTGGCGGTGGCTAAAAGATTTTCGCGGTACACCTCGGCCCCTTTTAAAAAACCGCCTACGGAATTGACCGTAAAATAAATAATCCCCGCAAAGCAGAGCGCAAAAAACAGAACCGATACCGTAACCGCCAGCCACGCCGGGAAAGAAAACTTGCGGTGCAGCAGGGCCGTCATTTGCACCAAGATTGTATAAAAGAAAACGGCGATGACCAGCGGAATCATCAGCGCGCGCGTATATACCAGCCCGGCCGTGATAACTCCTGCGGCGATAATGGTCAAGCAAATGACACTCATTTTTTGGTAATACCAACTGGTCCTATCCGTCATATTTCCCCCTATTGGGCCGTTTTTTTGCTGATCCCGCGTGATAAGAATAAAATTTTGCCCGTTAAATTGTTTAAATCATTACAGCAGGCGGTCAACAGCCATACCGGCAATTTAGCCAAGGTGTAATTTTTATAAAAACGGTTAAAATAATCATATGCGGTGGTAAACTCATCACAGGCGCGCGATAAGGCTTTGGCGCGCAGGGCAAAACTTTTAGCGGCCAAGTGCAGCCCGTAGCCAGACGCCGGACCAGCGGAGCGGAAGTCACTGCGGATTTGCTGCCAATAGTCCAGCTGTCCGTCCAAGTCCTTGCGCAGCTGTGTGCAAAAGGCGGAGAATTGCGCGGCAAAGGCTCCGTCGCGCACGGGGATGTTTTTATGGTCTTGGCTTAAAATCAGCTCCAAACGGCGCGCAAAATCCCGCAGGCTGCGCGCGCCCGCCGCCCCCAAGGCGCGCAAGGTTTCTGCCTGCTGTCCGGCCTCAGAGAGCCCCTCCGCCCAATCCTTCATAACACCGGCAGGCTCACGGTAAAGATAGAGCCCAGCCCCCGGTCTGAAATGACGTTGATGCTGCCTTGGTGCAGCTCCACGATTTTTTTCACCATGCACAGCCCCAGTCCCCAGCCGTCAATTTGGCCGGTAAAATAATCGTCTACCTGATAAAACCGCTCAAATATTTTGTTTACGTCCTGCGGACGGATTCCGGCGCCGTAATCGCGCACGGAAACCGAGATGCTGTCGCCGTGGTGGGCGCATTGTACCTTGATGATTTTTTCCGCTTTGTTGTTAAATTTGATGGCGTTGGAAATCAGTTCCTCCAGCAAAAAGCCCAGCAGTTCTTCATCGGCCTTAATTTCCAAAGAGGCCGGGCAGTCTATCTCAATAAAGGTGCCGCGTTTGGACACGGCGGCATCGGCCGTTACGGTGGCCACATCCTCTTCTTGCGAAATGGCTTCGTCGGCACAACTTTTGGCTAAATCTTTTAAATGAAGAGTCTTTTTGGCCAAGTCCTTGGGCTGTAAAGTTTCCACTTTATTAAAAAAGAGCAGTTTGTCCACCAAGGAGCACAGCTTGGTGCCTTGTTTGTTTATTTCCTCTAAAGCCTTGGCGGTAAAGGGCGAAAATTTTTCCTTAGCCGATTGCGACAAGATGGCTTCGGAATACCCGTTGATAATAGACAGCGGGGTTTTGAGTTTGTGCGACACCAAGGAAAGCATCCGCGGGCCGTCTTCCTCGGCCGTCAGGGTTTTTATTACTGTATCTTTTGCCATATTTTCGGTCCTCTAAAAAGCCCAGTTTAGATGAATATAAAAAATATCCCGTTTGTTTTTGCCATGGGGCGTTTGCAGGTGGTTGTAGGCCGCGTCCAGCTGCGCCTGGTTCGCCACATAAAAGCTGTTGCCCACCAAAACGGAATGTTGCGGATCGGCGGTGTAAAATTCCGCATAATGGTATCCGGCATAAAGTGTGGAGCGCCGCTCCGTCCAAACGCGGGTCAAGCGGGCAGAGAGCACATATTTGCCCAGTTGGCGGTTGACGTCGTAAGATTGCGTAAAAGCCAAATCGTTTTGGTCCATGACGCCCCGGAAGGCGTTTACCCCGTCAATACCGTCGGGGTATTGGTACGCCGTCCCCGCTACATGAAAGATAAACGCATTGTAATAATCCTGCCGCAGCCCCAAGGTATAGGCCATTTGGCGGTAGTTTTGGTTGCCGTCTCCGTCCTGTGTCCACACGGTGCCCTTTTGGTTGGCATAGCCGGCGGCGACATAGGCTTGCGTGTATATGCCTTCGGTTTCGTCGGCGCGCAAGTTCATCAGTGCTTGCGCTTGCAGGCCGTAGGCCGAGCTGTCCTGCAGCTGGAGCTGTGTGGATTTATTCTTAAAATAGTAAAACGGGGTCAAATGGAGTTGGACAAAATCTAAGTCTAACTGGAGCGGCAGATAAACGGAGTAGGCCGGGTCCTTAAAGCCGCCTTGGTCCACGGGGGTTTTGTCGTAAATATACTGGCCTTGCAGACCGACGCTAGCCGTGGTGCCCACAGGCAACACCGCTCCCACGCGGGCACGGTTGAAATCAGAGGAGTAAACATATTCAGCCGAAGTGTTTACCGTAGCGGACCACGCCCCCAGCGCGGAAAAAACCAAAAAACCAAAGCATACATATTTCTTCATACTCATAATTTAGCAAAATTTGCGCCCTGGTAACAGCCCCCTTGGCTTTCGCGCGGCCGGAACGGGAGCCCGGAGCGATATTTTGCTAAAATATAGCATATGAAAAAGATTTCCTGTTTTCTGCTTTTATGCTGTATGGGACATATGGGCTTTGCCGCCCAAGTAGTACGCGGCCCGTATATTGAAGACCCGACACAGACGACCACGGTCCTGCGTTTTCAAACCGATGAAAGCACGCCGGCTTGGCTGGAATACGGCCCGGCCCCGCGTTGCAATCAAGTGATGAAGATTAGCCCCGAGGGAACGGAGCACAAGGCCATTTTGTACGGCTTGGTGCCCAATCAAGAATTTTGCTACCGCTTGTATGTGTACAATGCCGCCCGCGACGGAGTACAAGCCCCGGTGGAGGGAAGTTGGCGTACGCTTTACAGCCCCGAACGGAAGGAAGTGAAATTTATGGCGTTTGGCAATACGGCCGGGGACAATCCCGGCCCCAAGGCCCTGTTGGCGGCGCAAATGGCCCGGCAAGAGGCGGATTTTCTCATCCATACCGGGGATTTGACGGCCAGCGGGCTCAATGCAGACGCCGATGCCGAGTTCTTTACCCCATACAAAGAAGTCTTGGCCAAGACGCCGCTGTTTGTGGCCTTGGGCGCCAACGAATACGGCCCGGACCGCACCGAGCGCGGGAGCAAGGCTTTCGTGCGGGCGAATTATTCGCGTTTTCATGATATGACATGGTCTAATGCCACACCGAAATATTATTATTTTGATACGGCCAATGCCCGCTTTATCTTTTTGGATGCCAACTCCGCTTACGGGGCCGTGTGGGCGCCGGATTTGGATGAAAAATCTACGCAATACAAATGGTTGCAAACGGCCTTGTCCACCGCTGCGGAAAAATGGAAGATTGTGGTAGTAAATGCCCCGCTGTATTCCACCGGAGAGAAGGGCCCGGCTAATGAAACGGCCGCCCGGCTGGAGCCTTTGTTTGAACGCTACGGCGTGAAGCTGGTGTTGCAAGGGGCGGAGGCCGACTACGAGCGCACCTTCCCTATGCTGCGGGGGGAGCCCAACCCGCGCGGGGTTACCTATGTTACTTTGGGCGGAGGCGGGGCCGCGCTGACCAAGCGGACCGGCAGCCACCCTTCTACGGCGCGCTTTGTGTCTAATTATCATTATTTGAAGGGAAGCCTTGTGGACCGCAAGTTAAGCCTTCAGGTATTTAATGAGCAGGGCAAATTGCTGGATAAATTTGAAATCTATCTGTAAAAAATCCCAACAAAAATCCCCCGGGCCAAACCCGGGGGATTTTTGTGAAACGGTTTATTTCTTTAGTTGCACCTTGCTAAACATATCGTACATAATGATACTGGCCGCAGCGGAAGCGTTTAAACTTTCCACCCCTCCTTTTTGCGGAATGGCAATGATTTGGTCGCAGTGCTCGGCCGTTTTTTCGCGCAGGCCCGTGCCTTCTGATCCGATGACCAGCACTGCCGGAGAGGCGTATTCGGTTTGGGCAATAGATTGGCCGTCCATGTCCGCTCCGTAAATCCAAAAGCCCTCTTCTTTTAAATCTAACAGCGCATTGGTTAAGTTGGCCACTTCCACGATATTGACGCTTTCCACCGCGCCGCACGCCACTTTGTACACGGCCGGGGTCAGCCCCACGGTACGCCGTTGCGGCAGGATAATGGTGGAGAAACCCAAACACGCCGCACTGCGGATGATTGCGCCCAAATTTTGCGGGTCGGTCATCTCGTCCACAGCCAGCCACAGGTCTTTTTTATTGCCGTCGGCCTCGTAAATGGCGTTGGAGAGTTTCATTAAACGCACGGGCTGGGCCTTGGCCAGCACGCCTTGGTGGTTGGCCCCCTTGCACAAGCGGTCCATCATTTTTAAATCCATGCGGTCAATTTTGACATTGCAGCGTTTGGCTTGGCGGATGATATCCTCCACGGCGCGGTGTCCGGCCTTGTTGTCGGCTACATAGAGCTGCGTGACGTTGCGCTTTTTGCTTTTTAGGGCTTCCATGACGGCGTGAATGCCGTAAAGTATATCTAAATTTTCGCTCATGGTTTTATCCTTTATCCGATTTGGGCGGAACCGAAGCTCATACCCACTTCCAGCGCGGCGCGCACTTCTTCGCCTTGCGGGTCCACTAATTTCAGGTTGCTGATGGCATCGGCGATTTTGACCTCCGTAATTTTAAAATCGCGGAAGGCTGCCATATAGCCAAATTTCCCTTCCAATACCATATCCAAGGCCTTGGCTCCGTAAAGGGTGGAAAGCCAGCGGTCAAACGCGGTGGGCGTGCCGCCGCGCTGGGTGTGGCCCAGTACGCAAGCGCGCGACTCTATGTGCGTGCGGTCCTCAATCATATTGCTCAGTTTGGCCGCAATGCCGCCCAAGCGGATGGGGTCGGTGCTGGCGGCCAAGGTGCGTGCGACGGTTTGCTCGCCTTTTTCATTTTTGGCCCCTTCGGCGGCGACGATAATGCTGAAGGTTTTACCCTTGCTCTTGCGGTTTAAAATGTAATTGACGATGACGTCCTCGTTGTACGGGATTTCCGGGATGAGCACAATGTCGCCCCCGCCGGCAATCGCACTGCGCAGCGCAATCCAGCCCGCATAGCGGCCCATGGTTTCCACAATCATGACGCGGTGGTGGCTTTGGGCGGTGGTGTGCAGGCGGTCTATGGCTTCGGTGGCGACGGCCAAGGCGGAGTCAAATCCAAAGGTTTGGTCGGTGGCGGAGAGATCATTGTCTATGGTTTTGGGTACGGCCACAATGGGCATACCCAAGTCCACAAACTGCTGGGACATATGCAGGGTGCCGTCCCCGCCGATGGTAATCAGGGCGTCCAGCTGGTTTTCTTTGAAATTGTGCAGCGCCACCGAGGACAAATCCCGCGGAGTCTGCGGTGTGCCGAACGGGGGCAGGGTGTAGCGGAAGGGGTTGGCGATGTTGCTGGTGCCCAAAATGGTACCGCCCAAGGTCAAAATGCCCGAGACGGTTTGCTCATTGATTTGGATAAAATCATTGCGCACCACGCCGTCAAAGCCGTTTTTAAACCCCAGCACCTCAATACCGTGGCGCAGCGCATTTTTGCCCACGGCGCGCACGACTGCATTTAAGCCCGGGCAATCGCCCCCGGCGGTTAAAATACCAATTTTTTTAATAGCCATTATTTCCTCCCCACATTAAATAAAGCGTGAAAGACACGCCAAAATCCACAGAACGAAAAATTGCGCGTCAATGAGGGTTTCCTCTTTAATTCCGCGCGAGGCCGGGTGGCGGTAATAATAAATGACAATAAACAGCGTGTACATATGCCCCAGCAGGAGCATAGCCACCAGCGCGGGTTTCCACGTGATTAGCCACAGGGTGGCCAGTACGGCCGTCAGCGCGGTGAGCAATACGGACACGGCCAGCTTGGTCTTGCCGATCCCAAAGGCCTTATAAAAACTTTCCTTGCCTATCATCAAGTCTTTATTGGCCGAGGCAAACCCCAGCGTAACCGAGCGGGTAAAGACCAAAAGCCCCGCGTAAAAAACAGCCAAATAAGAGGCCTTGCGCAATAACAGGCCATTGGTTAAGGCCGGTAAAAGCGCACAGCAAAAGCCCCAGCCCAAGGCGGTAAAGAAGTCCTTGGTTCCCGGCAAGGAAAGGAGTTTGGATTTTACAAAATGGCGGAACGGATACAACAGCCCCGCCCCCATAAACAGCGCGGCCAGCAAAAAGGCCTGCATCCCCCAAGCGGCAGCGACGGCCAGCCCGGCTCCGGCAGCCAGCCAGCCCCAAGCGGCGGCCCAACGGTGGGCGGCGCGGCTTTTGTCCTCCAAAGCGCGGTTGACGGTGGTTAGGCTAAATACAAACAAACCCGAAAAAAGCAGTGGCAAAGCCTGCGCGTGTAAGCCCTCTAATTTCATACACACATACGTCAAGGCCGTGGCGGCGAAAGCACTGTAAATATTGTTAGACACCAGCTTGCCCCACCCGCGTTGCAGTAAGGCGGTCCAGCTGCGGCCGCGGCTCTTGCGGGTTTGGCGCACCCAATCAGCCACTTGGTTGATGACCCAGTTGGGTGTAGAAGCTCCGGCGGTAATAAAGATACGTTTGGGGGCCAAGACTTGCGCCGGGGTCAGTTCAGCCTCCGTTTCAATGTGCAGCACCTGCGGGGCCAGCTCCCGGCACAGCAAGGCCAGGCGGGCCGTGTTGGCGCTGTGTTTGCCGCCGACCACAAGAACCAAATCAGCATTTTGGGCCATCTTCATGGTTTCGCTTTGGCGCAGTTTGGTAGGGTGGCAAATGGTATTGGAAATTTGGCACACGGCGGCTTTTTGTTTAATCACTTCGGCCGTGGCGAAAAAGACACTTTCTTTTTGGGTGGTCTGCGCCACCACATTGACCTTGTCAAACGCGGGCAGCTTTTGGGCCTCTTCCGGCCCGGAAACGACCACCCCTTTGCCTTGGCTGCACCCCAGCAGACCGATGACTTCGGCGTGGCCGCCGTCGCCCACAATAACGGTGTGGTAGCCTTGGGCGGCGTATTTGGAAATGACTTCATGGGCGTGTTTGACCAGCGGGCAGGTGGCGTCCACCACCTCCATACCGCTTTGCATTACCTCCGCCCGGAAGGCCGGGGTAATGCCGTGCGCGCGGATGACCAGCACGCCGGATCTGTCGGCGGCTTGTTCGGGCCGGTCTACGGATGAAATTTGTTTGGCCGCCAGCATATCCGTCACCTGCTTGTTGTGGATCAGCGGGCCTAAAGTATAAATGGGTTTTTTGCCGGCCGCTTCCAGCTCCAGCACCTTGTCTATGGCCCCCTTGACCCCCGGGCAAAACCCGGCACAAGCGGCTACGGTAACGCCTTGATCTTTGTCCATATATACATTATAGAAAATTCGTTCCCTGCGCAGGGGAACTGGGGGAAGGGAGAGGCGGGCGTGGGGAGAGAATTTTATCGCTTAAACGGTGGGCAAAGGAGTCGTTCCCCGCGGCTTGTATTTGACGCAGCAGAGCCTTAGCCTGCGCGGTTTTTCCCTGTTTTTGCAGGTTCAAATACAAGGTAAACAAGGCCAGTTCATCCCCGGGCTGCCGGGCCAAAATGTCTTGGGTGGTTTGCAGGGATCCCTCATAGTCTTGCATTTGGTATTGCCAAAGGGCTTTAATGGCACGCAGGTCCTCGCGTTGGGGCTGCAGCAAAAGGGCCACCTCTAAATCCGCCAGTGCGTCTGCGGTGCGGCCCAGCCCTTTGTATGCCCGGGCGCTGAGCAGCCAGTAGTCGGCGTTTTCGGGGTCCTCGGTTTGGGCCATGGTAATGTTGATAAACGCATGGGCCCAGTCCCGCTGTTTCAAAAAGGAGTAGGCATAACGCGCCCGGTGGATGGAGGGGGCTTGCGGACTGAGTTGAAAGAATTGGTCATAATATTGCTTGGACTTGGAGTAAAAGCCCATGTGCATATAATTTTCTGCCTGTCCCGACAGGGCTTCCAAGTGGTCGGGGTCTAGTTTTAAAACGCGCCCATACAATTCTATGGAACGGTCCGTCAATCCTGTTCTCTGGTACAAGGCCGCCGCAGCGAGTAAAAGGGGAATGTCTTTTTGGTGAAATTCCAAGGCTTCCAAATAAGTTTCCAAAGCCTTTTCCGGGCGGTTCAGGCGTTCGTAGCTTTCCCCCAGCAGGCGGTAGGCGCGGGCTTCGCGGCGTTTGATATTTTTGGTTTTATAGATGTACTGGCTCAGTTCCTGCACCGCTTGGGGATAATTGCCCCGGTTAAAGACATCGCGCGCGTGTATAAATTCCTGCCGGTCCTTGGGGCTGATGCCAAACCACCCTGCTTGCACCGGCAAGCAGAGCAGACAAAACAAGCACAGAAAAAAGCCTCTATTTTTTAAGCACATCGTCTATCGCAAACAGGAGTAAATCCTCCTGCAGCGCCTTTAAATTTTTGGCCGCGGAGCGGATGCCCACTTCCCCTGCTTGGTGCAATTTGTCCAGCTCCAGCGTGTTTACACCCAAGACCCGGTTTTGAATGACAAAATTGGCCCGCTGGGCCGACTCTTCTATCATGGCCGCCCCGCGCACATCCCCTACCCGCAGCAGATAAGCCGCCACGCTTTGCGGCGTTTGGGAATAGAAATCCGGCGGAGTTACCGAGGCGATGATATAATCAGCCCCCTTGTCCTTGACCAAATTTACGGGCAAATAATTGACTACAGCCCCGTCCACCAAATAGCGGTGGCGGTAGGGCACCGGGTCAAATACGCCCGGCAGGTTCATGCTGGCGCGCACGGCAATGTCCACCGGGCCGGAATCAAAGACCACCTGTTCTCCGGTTTTTACATCCATGGCGGCCGTGGCAAAGGGGATGGGCATATCCTCAAAACGCATATGGCCGATTTGGTCGTGGAAGAAGGATTGTAAATTTTTAGAGGAGGGCAGCCGCTGCAGAAACAACAGCTTAAGCAAGCCCATGAGATTGAAATCCGGGGTGATTTTGTCTAAACTGATGCGTTGGCCGATTTCCCACAGGCGGTCGGTGGACAGGCCGGAAGCATACAAGGACCCCACTACCGCCCCCATAGAAGTGCCCGCCAGCGCGTCTATCGGTACGCCGCCGTTGTGCAGCACCTCCAGCACGCCCACATGGGCAAAGCCGCGTACGCCGCCGGCCGACAAAGCCAGCCCTACCTTGGGCCGCTGGTCCGCGGGCAGCGCGGTGAATTCCTCCCATAAAAAATCACGCAAAATGTCATCCTGCGTCACCACAGGCAGGGCCTGCAGCGGTGCAATGCACGAATACAAAAAAACACAAAAAACGGCTAGTTTTTTCATGGTAAAAACCCTTCACCTACAGTATGGCATGTCCGGGCCGCGCAGGCAAGGGGGCAAAAGGGTTACAAATCTTTGCCGATGGCCCATTCCAGCCCGGCCTTAGAGGCCAAATTGTGGCGTACGGCATCATAATAATTTTTGCCGGTTTGGTAATACGCATCCAATGCTTCCAAAGCGCTCACGCCCGGGCGGGCCGCTTTTTCTGCGCGGGCCAAGGTTTTTTGCACCTCTTGCCACGCGTGTTGGCGGCTAAAGACTTCGGTCTGCCAAAAGGCCAATTCGGCATAATTTTCGGCCACTTGCACGCGGATTTTGTCTTCTATGGCTGCGCGGCGCAGGGTGCTTTGCTTCTGTTCGGCCTTTCGCTGTACCATTTGTGAGGACAAATTGTACGGCAGCGGCAGGCGCACCGCCAAGGAAATTTGTTTGTTTTCCTCATCTAAATCGTCGGGGCCCAAGCGTTCGTAACTGCCGGTCAAAATCAAATCCGGGTAGCGGCGGGAGAGCGCAAAGTCTATGGCTAAGGTATCCAGCTCCAAGGCATAAATGGCGGTTTTAAGTTCAGGACGGAACTCCATAGACCACAAATTCAAATGCGGCAAATCCAACTGGACCTCTACCGGTTTAAAATCTCCCTTGACGGAAATGGAGGAATTGAGCTCCTTGTTGAGGCTGACCAGCATGGCCAGCTGTGCCTTTTGCACCTCATGGGCGGCCTCGTTTTGCAGAGAGGACAAACGCGATTGCAGATGCTGCGCTTTCACGCGGTCCCAAGCGGAGAGCGTCATCGCACGCGCATAAACGGACGCCTTTTTTTGCACCTGCGCGGCCAGCTGTTGGTTCTGCTGCGCACAAAGCAGGCGGAAGAAACTTTTTTTGATATCCAAGACCACCGCATTTTTAACAGATTCATACTTGCTTTGGGCTTGTTTTAAATTAGCCTGCGCCATTTTGAGCGTACTGCGTAAGCGGCCCCCGGTGTAGAGGTATTGCGTTGCACTGATACCTGCGCCAAAGAACTGATGTTTGGTTCCTTCCTCCAGCCAGGAGTTGCTGGGGATGAAACGGTTGGCCACCGATTCGGGCAGCACCATGGGATAGTCCAAATCATACCATGTGGCGGTGCCTTGCAGGGAAATTTGCGGCAAAAAGCGGAATTTAGCCTCTTTGACTTTTTGTTCTGCGATGATGATTTCCTGCTGGGCAGACAAAAAAGCGCTGTTGTTTTCCAACCCCAATCTGATGGCGCTTTCTAAGGTCAATTCCTCGTTGATTAAACTGGAAAATTGCAGCCCGTATTCCTTTTGCGCCCAACCGGGCAATGCCAAACACAGCAAGAGCCCCGCCCATACTAATTTCTTCATACGCCCCCATTTTTCTTTTGATTGATTTCAGCTTCCACGCGGTCCATCATTTTGTTAAATTCGTTCTGCAAGTCGGTCAAATCGTCGCCTTTGCGCAGGTGGACCCGCTGGGAAAAATCCCCCTTGGCCACCGCCTTGCAAGTTTGCTCAAAGCGGTACACCGGGCCGGCCATTTTGTGCGATAAGATAGCCGAAATCAGCACCACAAACACCACATAAATCACAATTTTGTAAATAAACCCGTAGGCAATAGAGGGGAAATGGTCATAGAGCGGTTGGAGCAATACGGGGTATTTGTCAAAAATATCACTCAGGGTAAAGGTCAGCTCAAAGGCCATAATCATCAACCCGGCCAAGACGCTTAAAATAATGAGCGTCATGTAGCGGAACTGCAAGCCTTTTTTGATAAAAATGGTGCGTCTTTTAAATTGCGTACCTTTGGCAGGGCAAGACGGCTGGTCCATAAAGTTTGTCTCCGCTTAAAAATTGGTTACGTAGCGCAGCTGCAAAATACGTTCGTTGTCGTCCCCGCGGCCGATGCGGCGCACCGCGCCCGAGAGGGCCAGCGCCGGGGTAATGTGTACCCGCGCGCCGAGGTTGAGGCGGGAGTCTTTTATAGAATTGATATTATCCCACTCCGCCAGTAAAGCGCCCCACTCCTGCAACCGCAGCGACATCCCCATAAAGAAATACACGTCGTGGCGGTCAAAATCAGACAGGTTCACCCCGGCCGAGGCATCCAGCCCCGGGACAAAAATTTCCCGCGTGAGCGCGAGATAGCCGCCCTTGCGGTCGTCTAAATATTTTTTGGTGTGGCGGTTGTAGCCGTAGCGGCGGCCGTCGTAACCGATGGCGATGGCCGGCAGATAAAGGCTGCCGTCATAGACCTTCCATTTGGCCTGAAAATCCGGGGTGAGCACCTTGATGTGGTCGGAATTTCCCACCAGTTCATACACCGCCAGGGACATACCGATATTGATTTGCGGGATGACCCCGAAGTCCAGGCTTTCCATTACACTGCCGTCGGCATAAGCGCGCGTTAAAAAGGACACTTGGTACTTGTCCAGCACGGCGGCCGTCGGCACGTCAATCAGCAGGGTTTGCGGGCTGGCCACGTCGGCCTCTTGGGCGGCAGCAGCCAGAGAGAGAAACAGGCAAAAAAACGGAACGAGAAATTTTTTAGACATGGGTTATTTCTCCTTAAAGCCAAATGCGCGGATCTTTCTTTTCCGGCTTTTGGATATAGCGGACATTGTGCAAAAAGATAAATTCACGGGCAGCCATAAAGTCGTTGCGGTCGCGCGGGAATTCCAGCTCCACCACGCCTTGGTCCATGCGGGAAGTGTCGTACACGACGGCGCGGTTCCAGCGGTCTAATTTTTCGGTGTCTTTGTCTAATTTGCGCGGGTTCCAAAAGTTGCGCAGCACCACGTCGCCCTTCACTAATTGGCCGCCGTCTACCGGGGAAGTTTTTTCTATGACGTCGGTGGTAAAGATCGTTCTTCCGGTGCAGGGGCCGTTGACAAAGGTTACCTTGTAGCGCGGGTCGCACTCGGTCGGTTTGCGGTCCAAATGGGCCAGCGCATAGGTGGAATAAAATTTGCCTTCGTTGAGGCAAGAGGCAAAAATATTGCTACGGAAATTACGTTCGTAATCGTCGGCTTGGGCTTGGCGGTTGTAGGGTGCGGGCTCCTGTTTCTTTTGGTGGCACGCGGCCAAGCACAGCGTCAGGAACAAAACGGGCAAAAAGATTTTCTTCATGGACATTCCTCTGTTTTAAAATAGCGGGAAAACCCCTATTGTCAGTATAGCTGTTTTGCCTGCGGCAAGGCAAGGGGTTTTCGTACGCGCGGGCGCGTGAAAAGCCCTAGGCAGACAAAAAACAGCCACCCGGGAAAGGTGGCTGCTGTAAGAGCAAACTTTATTTTATTGCCGGCTGCGTTCTATTTCTCGTTGGGCTTCCGCTTTGAGCTGGTCCATGGCGCGGCTTTTTTGGTACAACTCTTCTCGCATGGCGTCCGCCTGACGGCCTACGGTGTTTTTCATGCGCATTTGGGAGAGTTCCTTTTCCAATTCCCGCATTTCGTTTTTGACAATGCGGATACGCTCCACCATAATTTTGTTTAGTTTTTCCCCTTGTTCTATCGGCGACCCACCGGTATCTCCATTTAAAAATTTATTGTCCGGGTCATACAATACCATGCCTGGGCGTTCAGACATATTCACCACTACTTGCGCATTGGGGGCCGTTGGCACCACCGTCAAGAAAGGACTGTCTTTAGGTTCCTCCGGCGGAGCCGATCTCTTTGCGTCCGGCGGGGGCGGCAGTTTATTGCGCTGCTGCAGGCGGGACCATTCTTGGTCATTGTATGCGGTAAAGGGCATAGAAAGCTGGTCCAGTTGGTTGGCTAGTGCCTGGATTTCTTGCTCGCTTTTTCCTTCTTGTTTAGCTTTCTCTAATTTGTATTTCTTAAAGGAGGCCAAGTTGCCTTGATTTAAATGAAGCGGGTCGGGCAAATAGTTGGCTCCGGCGGCGTAAATGGGAATTTTGGCCGCTATGGCATTTTTGCTGTCTGTGCCGACCCAAAAACAGTGTTCCCCTTGGCCGCAGTGGTTCTCAGCCAAAAACGAATAGGCCTCTTTGGTCAAAGTAGCATCGGAAGCGGTCCCGTCTTCCTCAAGTTCATCGTTGGCGGCCGCATCATAATGGGGAGGGATATCATCGCCAAACACGACGACCATATTCATTTGCATGGAGAGAGGGAGAGCGAAATTCAGCTCATCAGCCAAGTTCATCTGCGAAGTTTTTCTTGCTTCCTCAGCGGCCTCTTTACCTTTCTCTTTCATTTTTGCGTTGGGGGAGTTGAATGAAGGGGGGGCGCAAGTGCTATCCTCTTTCTTGTAGGTGGCGCGGGACTGGTTGCAGTGGATGGTTTGGTTAAGGGAAAGCGGCTCTTCTCCTTGGGCATCCTGTTGGACCTGAGCCGCCATCAAGTTTTTCATGCGTTGTATTCTCTGCCTCACAATTTCACGTTCCCTTTGGCGGTCCGCGGTGGCTTGGGTGCTAAGTGTGCCGTCTTTCCCGGCGGGGTACCAGTCCTCGGCCGAGCGGGTCAGCCTTTCTGTGGCAGATTCTATATCAAACAAATCCAGCAAAGAAATCCCTTCGGGCGCCGGGGCTAAATTCTTCTGTCCGCCCCCGATGCGCGCGTCCCACGCATTGCCGCCACCAAAACCGGGCCGCGGTGTGGCGGACGGAGTTTTGGGACCGCTTTCTACTATTCCCTCAGCGGAAGGCCGCGCGGCGGCCAAAAACATGGCTTCGCTGTCGTCCAAGTTGGCGTTTTGCTCGTCCCATCCCAAAAATCTTTTGAGCGGGTTCCACAGCCGCGTCCACTTGGATTGGGGGTAGTGGTGCACGGGATGGGCGGTATATTTGGAACTAATCTGCAAACCGGCATATTTGTCGTAAGCAGAGTCAGAGGAATTGACCTCGTGCATACCCCGCTGAAAGGCCACCGGGGCGGTCTGGCGCACCAAAATCCATTCGCCGTCTTCGTTGATAAGAGCGGCCTGTCCGTATTCCTCCTCATTTTCCTCCGCCGAGGCGGAAAAGGTAAAGGAGTTTCCCTTCTCTTTCGGGGGGACGCTGTAGCGCGCGTCCGGAGCCAAACCGGGCCGGGGCGTGCCAGCGGCCAGCAAATCTTTTGCCGCCAAATGGGCCGGGTCGCGCCTTTGCCCGCGCGAGAACAGCGCATACACCTTGCGTACCAAATCACTGAGAGGATTGGAAGTAAAAATTTGCGGGACCGCCTTTTTCTTCTTTTCGCCGGAGACAGCGTCCGGGTTGTCCAAAAAGGGCAGAAGCAGAAAGAATAAAATGGCAAAACACAGCATAAGAACAATAAATTTACCAGCGGTTTTGGCTTTGTTGTTTTTGGACATAAACAAATCCCCTCATTATATACATATGTATAGTTTAGCCATTTGGCCGGAATTTTGCAAGGCCTGTAAGGCCCAAAAGAGAGATAGGCCCTTTAGGGGTGCTGTTGAAAGGGGCGTTTGACCATTTGCCAGGCCTTAGCGGTGTGGGCGCAGAATTTCTGCCAAGGGGTTTCCGGGTGGCTCTGGGCCGGGGCGTCGGGGCCGGCCACTCGGGGATGATAATGGTGCTGTGCCAATAGGGCCAGCAGATAATTGGAGGGCACGGAGAAGTTCAGATTTTGGTTTCCTTCCCCCTTGTAACTGGAAAAGGCAATAGAAATCACTTCCCCGTTTTCATTAAATACAGGGCTGCCGCTGGAGCTGGGGGAAATGGGGGCGCTGATTTGGTGCCAAATGACGCCGTCGGCCTTGCGGCGCACTTGGCTAATCAGCCCCGAGGATACCGTATTCTGCAAGCGGCGCGGATTGCCGATGACGGTAATTTCCTGCCCGGGTAAAACATAGTCTGAGTTGCCCAGCGTAACCGTGGGTAAATTTTTTGCACCGATTTTAATAATGGCTAAATCCACCTGCCCGGCAAAGGATAAGGGCCGCGCGGCCCCGGATACCGCCCCGGTATTGAAGGTTACATTGATATAGAGGGCATGGTCCACCACGTGGCGGCTGGTGGCGATGACGCCGTCGTCTGTTACCACAAAGCCGGTGCCCGTAAAGGTGGAGCCGTCTGTTTTGAGCACATTGACGGCGACAATCGCGGAGGCATTTTCCTCGGCGATTTGCACATGCGTTTTGGCTTGCAGCGGGGCAAGCCACAGGCACAGCAGGCTCAAGAGCAACAGGGGTTTCATGTAAATGATTATATAAATTTACAGCGGTTGCGGCACATAAAATATCAGACGGCCATTTGCCAAGGCCTTGCATAAATTGTAAACTTTAGCTTAATAGGAGTGTATGTTTATGGAAAAAGTATATATCAGCCGCAAGAAGTATGAATCCTTGGTGGGAGAACTGAAGAATTTGAAGGAAACCAAAGCCCAACTCTCCCAAGAAATCGGGGAGGCGGCCGCCCAAGGCGATTTGAAAGAAAATGCCGAGTATCATGCCGCCAAAGAAAAACAGGCCGAGACGCTGATCCGTATCCAAGAGCTGGAGACCACCCTGCGCAACGCCGAAATTACAGACGGCTTGGATGTGGACCGCAGCGAAGCGCGCATTGGCGCCACCGTGACCATTAAAGATTTGACCGCCGATTTGGAATTTACCTACACGCTGGTAGGGTCTATGGAATCCAACCCGGAAAAGGGCTTGCTGTCTGTAAAAAGTCCGTTGGCCAGTGGCGTGTTGGGTCACAAAGAGGGCGATGAGTTTGAAGCCCAGCTGCCCAAGGGCCCGCGTAAATATAAATTGGTTAAATTGGAATACAAATAGCGGTTTGAAAGGGAAAAGAAAAGCCGCGCCGGATCGCGCGGCTTTTGGCTTTTTGTGATTGACGGCCGGAAATTTTTTCTGTAGGTCGTTGCGGGCGCGGGCTTTATTCCTTATAATAGGGCGGCATTGCTTCTTTCGCTTTTCTGCTTGCGCTGCGGATTATTTTTTGTTACAATAAACATAAGGAAAGAATCGCCCGGGCCGCAGGTGAGTCAGTGCCCAAAAGAGATTCATTGAACCCACGCGAGGCGGTAGCAGACGCCTGGTGAGGTTTTTTGTCTGAAAAATCAGAGAAGAGTATAGTATAATAAACCTATGAGAACGTACGAAACTGTAACGATTGTAAAACCGCAACTTTCCGATATGGAAGTGGCGCAGTTCGTGACCAAAGTAAAAGAATTGGTCGCCAAGAACGGTGGCGAAGTGACCAGCGAAGAAAAATTGGGCAGAAGAAAATTTACCCATGACGTGAACCACGTCCGCGACGGCTTCTACCTCTATTTGAAATTCAAGGCCCAACCGGCTTTCATTAAGGTGTGGGATGAAACCATGAAACTCAACGAAAAAGTGTTGCGCTCCATGGTCATGTTGGCCAGCGAAATCAAGGCCAAACCGGCCCCGGTGGCCAAATAAGAGGCGTCTATGGCTGGGCAAATCAAACTACCGGAGCAAAACCAAGTCATCGTCGCGGGCCGCTTAACGCGCGACCCGAATGTGGCCTTTACCCAAAAAGGGCAGGCGGTCTGCCGCTTTGATGTGGCCGTGAACCGCCGCTACTTGGATCAGGCCTCCAACGAGTGGAAGGACGATGTGGTGTTTGTGCCTGTCGTCGTTTGGGCCGCCGCAGCCGAGCGCGCCAAGGACCGCTTGAAGAAAGGCACCCCGGTGTATGTGGAGGGCCGTTTGACCAGCAGCGAATATACCGACAAGGCCACAGGCCAAGTGCGCAAATCGCTGCAGATTACCTGCCGCCGCCTGCAAATTTTGGAAAGCAATTTCCCCGGCGGGGCGGATGTTTCCGCCGCACAGCCGGACGCAAAGGATGAGGTCCCTTCCGTGGATGTCAACCAGCCCGTCATGGAAGATGACGTGCCTTTTTAAACTTTAATAACCAATAAGAGGGAAGTGAATATGTCTGAAGAAATGAAAACCAATGCAGCCCCCGCCGCCGCTCCTGCGGCCGGCAGACCGGAAAGACCGGCCAGACCGTTTGTGAAGAAACGCTTTGAAAGCCGCCGCAAGGTGTGTAAGGTTTGCGCCGAAAAGATTGAAAACGTAGATTACAAAAATTTCCAGTTCGTCAAATCCTTCACGATGGAAAGCGGGAAAATTCTCTCCCGCCGCATTACCGGCACTTGCGCCAAACACCAGCG
>CAVDMZ010000001.1:0-9869 GCA_963610115.1 Duodenibacillus sp. | reverse complement strand
CAAGCGCGACCGCAACTTGGCGATCTTGCCGTACTCGTTGCCGAAAAAATAAGTGTTAGGGAGAATTTGAAATGAAAGTAATTTTAAGACAAAACGTAAAGAACCTGGGCATGGCCGGCGACATTGTGGAAGTAAAGAACGGCTACGCCAGAAACTTTTTGGTGCCGCAGAACTTGGCCGAAACCGCTACTCCGGGTGCCGTGAAGAATTGGCAGCTGGGGGCCGAACGCCGCGCCAAAAAAATTGAAGCCGAGCTCAAAGAAGCCCGCGCCATTGCCGAAAAATTAGAAGGTGTGGTCTTGCCGTTTACCAAAACCGTCAACAGCGACGGCGTCGTGTTCGGCTCGGTCAACAAAGCCGATATTTTCAAAGCCTTGACCGCCTTGGGCCACAAAATTGCCAAGGACAATATTGAGCTCAATATGCCCGTCAAAGCCTTGGGCGAAACCGAAGTGGGCATTTATTTGAAACCCACCGTGACGGCCAAAATCAAGGTCAAAATTGAAGCCTTGACCGAGGTCGCCGAGACGATCCCCGACGCCAAAACCGAAACGGCGGAAACCAAATAACACACGCGGCGTTTACGCCGGGCGTCGTAACGGCCGTAGGCGTATTCTCTGATTTAGGGCCTGTGTGGTATTGCCACGCAGGCCCTTTCGTGCGCCTAAAATCTCGCTCCGGGCTAAAACCGGGAGATTTTTCTATGCGGGGATTTCTCCTCTGCCTTCTGTTTTCCTCTTTTGGCCGCGATTTCCGGCCTTGTCCTTTAATTAAAATTATTCTGCGTCGGTAGCGCTAAATTTCATAAAATATATAAAAGTTTGGGAGGGGTTATGGAGCTGCCTTTGTATCAAAGCCTATTGCTTGGTGCGCTCATTTTGTTGGTGCTGGTGCTGCCTCTGTCTGTGCATAAGGTGGAGGAAAATTTAGAAGCGTTTTTATTTTTCTGCGGGGCCTTTGCTGTGACGGTTTCCCGGCTGTGGAGCTGGCCCTTGGTCAAGACGGCGCTGACCGACCCGGTTGAAATTACCCTGGCCGTGTTTGTGGCGGGCCTCTTGTTTAAAAAATTTCATAAAACCTTACAAAATCTAACGCAAAAGGCCGTCAGCAAAATGGGCCTGCGTACTGTCATGGCGGGGACCGTATTTCTGTTGGGGATGACCTCCAGTATCATTACCGCCATTATCGCCGCGCTGGTTTTGGCGGAGATCGTGACGCTGCTGCCGCTTACGCGCAAGGGGCGGGTTAAATTGGTCGTGTACAGCTGTTTTTCTATCGGTGTAGGCGCGGTACTGACCTCTATTGGCGAGCCCTTGGGCACGATTGTCCTGTCCAAACTCAAGGGGGCTCCGCACTTTGCTGATTTTTGGTTTCTGCTCAAGCATTTGGGGTGGTATGTGTTGGGCTTTACTGTTTTGCTGTCTTTTTTGGCCAGCCGCATTAATGACGTGGAAACAAAGACCGCCCCGGAAGAAAAACAAGAAAACACCGCACCGCATAGCTTTCAAGATATTACCCTGCGTGCGGCCAAAGTCTATTTGTTTGTGATGGCTTTGGTGCTGCTGGGCGACGGGCTCAAGCCGCTGGCGGCACAGACCATTTCACACTTATCGGCCCATGCGCTCTATTATATCAATGTGCTTTCGGCCATTTTGGACAATGCCACCTTGGCCGCCATTGAAATTACCCCGGAGATTTCTACCCGGGATTTGACCTTTCTGCTGATGAGTTTGATCCTCTCGGGCGGGATGCTCATCCCGGGCAATATCCCCAATATTATTTGCGCTTCCAAGCTGAAAATTACCAGCAAGGAGTGGGCAAAAGTCGGGGTGCCGTGCGGGATCGTTTTGCTGGTGGCGGCGTTTGCGCTGCTGCACGGGGTGCTGTAAAACAAATTTTAAATTCTATGGAGGAGAATGTATGAAAATCCATTCCTTTACTGTGCAACCTAACTTGCCAGACAATATTAAATTTTTAGAGGAGCTGGCCAGTGATATGTGGTTTACTTGGAATTGGCCGGCCATTTTGCTGTTTATGCAAATTGACCCCAAATTGTGGACCGATTCCCGCCGCAACCCCAAATGGATGTTGGGTTGCGTGCCGCAAAAACGCTTGGAGGAACTCAGCCGCGACGAAGCCTTTGTACAGCAGGTCCAACAGGTCAAAGAGGCTTACTGCAAGTACAAGAACAATCCGCATACATGGTATAAGGAGCACAAACAGGAAAAGGGCGATATGCTCGCGGCCTATTTCTCTATGGAATATGGCATTGGCGAAGGGCTGCCCATTTATTCCGGCGGCTTGGGCATGCTGGCCGGGGACCATATCAAATCCGCCAGTGATTTGGGTATGCCCATTATTGGCGTGGGACTTTTTTACAAAAAGGGATATGTCCAGCAGCTGCTCAACCGCGAGGGGTGGCAAAATGAGGAATACCCCGACAATGACTGGGCCCATATGGCTGTGGAACACGTCTGTGATCCAAGCGGCAAGGAAATCATTGTAGAGGTACCGCTGGGCGCAAATGAGCGCGTGAAAGCCTGCGTGTGGCGTGTGAACGTCGGCCGTACGGATTTGTATTTATTGGACACTAATTTGCAGGAGAACACCCCTGCCCAACGTCTGATCACGGAAAAACTCTATGGCGGCGACCGCGAGAATCGCATCCGCCAGGAAATTGTACTGGGCATTGGCGGCGTGAAGGCCTTAAACGCCATGGGGATGCGCCCCACTGTGTACCATATCAACGAAGGCCACAGTGCCTTTTTGCTCATAGAGCGCATCATTGATATTATGCGTGAGCGGCAGATGAATTTTGCCCAAGCGCGCGAAATTGTGTGGGCTTCCTCGGTCTTTACCACACATACCCCGGTCATCGCCGGCAACGAACATTTTGACCCAGCCTTGGTGCGCAAATACATGCAGCATTATGCCGAACAAATGGGAATTGGCTGGGAGGATTTTTTGGCCTTGGGCAAGGAAAAGACCGATTCGGCCACCTTCTGCATGACGGTGCTGGCCCTGCGCCTGACCGCCTATGCCAATGGCGTGGCTAAGCTGCACGGGGTGGTCAGCCGCGAAATGTGGCGCAACTTGTGGCCCGGGCTGCCCGTGGACGAAGTGCCCATAGGCAGCATTACCAATGGTATTCACAGCTCCTCTTGGGTATCGCACGAGATCAATGATTTGTACCGCAAATACTTATATAACGGCAACCAATTGGACGAAGTGGACCCGTCCGAAACGGCTCTGTGGCAGAAGGTCTATGACATCCCGGACGAGGAGCTTTGGGCCGTACACGGGCAGCGCAAAAGCAAACTCATCAATATGGCCCGCAGCCGCTTAAAAGCCCAGCTTAAACGCCAAGGCTTTGATATGATGACCCTCAATAAAGCCAGCCGCGTACTCAAACCCGATGTGCTGACGATTGGCTTTGCCCGCCGTTTTGCCACCTACAAACGCGCCACCTTGCTGTTTAAGGATTTAGACCGCTTGGATAAAATCATCAACAATCCCCTGCGCCCGGTGCAGTTTGTCTTTGCCGGCAAAGCGCACCCGGCCGATACCGCCGGAAAGGAGTTTATCAAAACGATTTACAATTTGACGCAAAACGACCTGCGTTTTAAAAATAAAATCGTTTTTATTGAAGATTACAATATGAACACTGCCCGCTATATGGTGCAGGGCGTGGACGTGTGGCTTAATAATCCGATCCGCCCTATGGAAGCCAGCGGCACCTCCGGCATGAAGGCCGCCGTCAATGGCGCGCTGATGCTCTCTATACTGGACGGCTGGTGGGATGAAGTGGGCCCGTGTGATTTCGGCTGGTCTATCGGCGGGGCGGAGAAATACGGCTCCGACGCTGAACGCGATGCCGTGGAAGCCGAGTCCCTCTATAACCTGTTGGAGCAGGAAATCGCCCCGACTTATTATGCCAAAAACGACAAGGGTTTCTCTGCGGGTTGGCTGGCTTTAATGAAGAAATCCATTCAGCAAATTGCCCCCGTGTTCAACACCAACCGCATGGTCAAAGAATATTATGAGAAATTCTATGTGGGGGCCCACCAATTCGGCCAGCTGCTCAGCCAAGAGGACCACGCCGCGCAAGTGGCGGCATGGCGCAAAAAAATCGCCGATAACTGGTTCCGCGTCAGCGTAACCGATATCACGCCTGCTTTTGACAAGGCTATTTTGATGGGCGATAAGGTCCCCTTCCGGGCCCGGGTCTTTTTGGGGGCGCTCTCGCCGCAGGACATTCAAGTGGAGCTTTACTTGGGCACCCGCGGCACCTTGGGCGACATCCAAAAAGAGGACGCGGTGGATATGCACGCCGTTGGCAAGGACGGTGATGCCTACCTCTATGAGGTGGAAATTGCTCCGTTTAACAGCGGCCGGCAGGATTATGCCTTGCGCGTTTTGCCCGCGTGCGACAAAATCCCCAATGTGCTGACGCCCTTCTTCATCCGTTGGGAGGAGTAGTTTTTATCCCTATCCGGGCCGGAGGATTTTTTCTCCGGCCCTTTCTGCTATGCTAAACATCGTATTAATTAATCCAGAAATTCCCTTTAACACCGGTAATATCGGCCGCTCTTGCGTGGCCACGGGCTCCCGGTTGCATTTGGTGGGGAAGCTGGGCTTTAAAATAGAATCTAAAGAAATCCGCCGCAGCGGGCTGGACTATTGGCCTAATTTAGATTGGAAACGTTATGAAACGTGGGAACAGTTTTTACAGGAAAACCAGCCTGCCCGCGAGCAGCTGTTTTTTCTCTCTACCAAAGGCTCCACTCCGTATTGGGACGCTTCGTTTTCAGACGGCGCGTACCTGTGTTTTGGCGCAGAGTCCTGCGGGCTGCCTAAAGAATTTTATTCCCTCTACCAAGACCGCCTGTTTACCATTCCGATGACGGGTCCGGTACGCTCGCTCAACTTGTCGTCCTCGGCGGCTATTACGCTGTTTGAGGCCTTGCGTCAAAACCGCAAAATGTATTTAAAATAACCCCAAAAAAACGCCCGGTCCCCCCGGGCGTTTTCCGTTCAGCAAAAACAAAATTAAAAATTCCAACCGCCGCCGCTGCGCGCGGTGGAGGCGCCCAAAGCCTTGCAATAGCGTTCATCTCCGCTGCAATAGCGTTCCTCCACTTCGCCGTCTTTGTTCACAAAGACAATGCTGTAGCTGCGGCTGATTCCGCTGCGCGCGAGCGTCACGCTGACTTGTGAAGCGGTCCAAGTATAAGAGGGCGTGAAATATTTGGACGTACTGGTGGTATTGGCTACATCTTGCATAAAAACACTTCCGGTGCGGCCGTAGCTTGGGTCGCCGTAACTGTTGTTATTTTTAACGTAGTACACATTGGCGGCCTCGCTGAGGGCAGCGGCGTTTTGTATGGCTTCCATGCCGCGGCCTTTCTCTATGGCGGTTTGGTATTTCGGCAGAGCCATCGTAACGAGCACCCCGACGATGACCATGACAATCAACAATTCAAGCAAAGTAAAACCCTTTCTGTTTTTCATAAAAGCCTCCCTTTGGCTTATTATATAAATTTCCGCGCCCGCGCGTACAAAACGCACGCAGGCCCCGGATTTTATAGAATAAAAGAAATGAACGCCCGCAAGCTGTTTTGGATTTTATTTCTGTTAAATCTGTTTAATTATATAGACAGACAGGTCCTCTTTTCCGTCTTTCCGTTAATTCAACAAGAACTGCAGGTTACGGATTTTCAGCTGGGCACCTTGGCTTCTGTTTTTATGCTGGTATATATGTGCTATGCCCCGGTGGTGGGATTCTTTGCCGACCGCCACCCCCGCCAATACTGGATTGCCGCCAGCGCCATGCTTTGGAGTGCGGCCACCTTTCTAAGCGGGTGGGCCAAGAATTATGCTTCCTTGTTGGCGGCACGGGCCTTTATCGGCGTGGGGGAGGGGGGCTTTACCACCATCGCCCAGCCCTTTTTGGCCGAACAATATCCAAAAAGCAAGCGGGCCACGGTGCTGGCTTATTTTGCTTTGGCCTTGCCCGCGGGCAGCGCACTGGGGTATTTGATTGGTGCGGCCGCCGGGGCGGCGTGGGGGTGGCGGGCGGCCTTTATGTTGGTGGGTGCGCCCGGTTTTGCGCTGGGGCTGCTGACGTGGTGGCAAGTCCAGGACCGCGAACACCGCCGCTTGGATAACCGCAAAAAACCCGGCTGGAGCCAATATCTCTTACTGCTTGAAAACAAACCCTTTTTGTTTTTGTGTTTGGCCCACGCCATGCAGACCTTTGTACTGGGCGGGTTGAGTGCGTGGATGCCCACCTACTTCCACCGCTTTTTTGAAATGGGTGTCGGCACGGCCGGTACGGTGTTTGGCGCGGTGGTCATTGCCGCCGGGGCTTTGGGCACGCTCATCGGCGGGCGGCTGGCCGACGGATTACTCAAAAAAACAGACCACGCCTATTTTGCGGTCATCTTAGCCAGCTTTATTTTGTTTATTCCCTTTGCCGGGGCGGGTGTACTCAGCCACCGCACGCCTTTTTCGCTGATTACCTTTTTTGTGGCCATTACCCTCATCTTTGTCCCCTTGGGACCGATCAGCGCGGCCTTGGTGGCCTTGAGCGGGCGCAAGGTGCGCTCCATGGCTTTTGCGTTTAACATCTTTTTAATCCATGCTTTGGGGGATGCTTTGTCCCCTGCGCTCATCGGCCGGGTATCGGATGCGGTGGGGCTGAAAATGGCCGTGCTGGCCTGTATCGGCATTTTATTGCCCGGCGGGCTGTTTGTGTATTTGGCGGCCAAATACGCCCGCGCCGAGGGCCGCCTCATCCGCTACTACGCGAAGGACTCTTTGGCAGAAGGATAACATAAGAAAGGGGCCCGGCAAAACCGCGGGGCCCCTTTTCCTTGGACTACAGATTTTTTATTTTGCCGCATCAAACCCGGCCTGCAAGGCTTTTTTATTGAGTTCCAGCATTTCGGGTTTGGCGCGTTTGTACACCTTCTTCATGGCGTGTTCTACGCTTTGCAGCGTTACTGCGCCCGTTAGCTTGATAAACGCACCCAAAGCCACCAAATTGGCAATGCGGTCCATGCCCAGCCCTTCGGCTATTTTGTTGCACGGCACGCAAACTACATCAATGTCCGTGCGGGTAGGGCGGGAGTTAACCAGCGAACTGTTGATAATCAGCAGGCCGCCCTTTTTGAGCATCGGCTCAAACTTGGGCAAGGACGGCTCATTCATTACAATGACCGTATCCGGGGCCGACACGATAGGCGTATATACTTCCCCGTCGGACACCACCACCGAGCAGTTGGCCGTACCGCCGCGCATTTCCGGCCCGTAAGAGGGCAGCCAGCTGGCGTTTTTCTTGTCTTCCACGCCGGCTTGCGCCAGCAAAATGCCCGCAGAGATGACCCCTTGTCCGCCAAATCCGGCAATTCTGATTCCTTGGTACATTAGTTGGCCCCCTCGTCTTTAAAGACACCCAACGGATATTGCGGCATCATTTTGGTGCGCACAAATTCCAATGCCTGCGGCACGCTGGCATGCCAGTTGGTCGGGCATTGGCTGAGTACCTCCACCATAGAAAAGCCCACGCCGTTGACTTGGTTTTCAAAGGCTTTTTTAATGGCCTTTTTGGCCTCTATGATATGTTGCGGGCTGTCCACGGCGACCCGGGCCAAATATTTAGAGCCCGTGATTTGCGCGAGCATTTCGCACATATTAATCGGCCAGCCTTGCAATTTGGGGTCGCGCCCCTTGGGGGCGGTGGTGGCCACTTGGCCGACCAAGGTGGTCGGGGCCATTTGGCCGCCCGTCATACCGTAAATGGCATTGTTGATAAAAATGACGGTGATGTGCTCGCTGCGTACGGCGGCGTGTACAATCTCGGCCATGCCGATAGAGGCCAAGTCCCCGTCGCCCTGATAAGAAAACACAATGGCTTGGGGTTTGCTGCGTTTGATGCCCGTGGCGATGGCCGGGCCGCGGCCATGCGCGCCCTGTACCATATCGCAGGCAAAGTAGCTGTCGGCAAACACCGCGCAGCCCACCGGGGCCACCCCGATGACGCGGTCAGCAATGTTCAATTCGTCAAACGTTTCACACATCAAGCGGTGCACAATGCCGTGTCCGCAACCCGGGCAATAGTGCATCGGCACATCCGTCATGCTGGCGGGTCTTTTTGCAATAATGGTCATAAATCAGTTGCCTCCTTTGCGGTCGCCCTGCACGCCCAACGCCAAATCGCGCTGGCAATTGTAGGTGAACCCTTCCGCATGCTCTTGCAGGTCAAACAGACCGTCTTTTTTGCCGTTTAAAATGGAGCGTACGGCGGTCAAAATGGTTTCGCCGTCCGGCTGTCCCCCGGCAGGATACGCATTCAAATAAACGGGGGTTTTGCCGTTCACGGCCAGTTTGACGTCCTGCACCAGCTGGCCCAAACTTTGTTCCACACTCAGCACGGCCTGGGCCTTAGCGGCCAATTCCCCTAAGCGTTTCGCGGGGAAAGGCCACAAGGTAATCGGGCGGAATAATCCCACCTTCAGGCCCTCTTCCTTGGCTTTGTTTACGGCCTCTAAACACGCGCGCGAGGACAAACCGTACGCCACCAACAGCACATCGCAGTTTTCGGCGTTGCGTTCTTGCCAGCGCGGTTCGGTCTTTTCAATCAGGCCGTAGCGTTTGGCGCGTTCCACCACATCGGCAATCAAATGGTCGCCTTTGTAAGAAAAAACATTGTTCTTTTTGCATCCGTTTTTATGGATATCCACCGCCCAGTCAAACTTGCCTAATTGGTTGGGGTCCACCGGGTCAAAATGAAAAGACATACTCTCCATCATCTGCCCTAAAATTCCGTCGGCCAAAATCATGCACGGCATACGGTATTTTTCAGCCAAATCATAAGCCAGCTTGGGGAAATTCCCCAGTTCCTCCACGGAATTGGGCGCCAAAACGATAATGTGGTAATCGCCGTTGCCGCCGCCGCGGGTGGCTTGGAAATAGTCGCCTTGCGCTCCGGCGATGCTTCCTAGGCCCGGGCCGCCGCGCATCACATTGACAATCAGGCACGGCAAATCTGCGCTGGCCAAATAAGTAATGCCTTCTTGCTTCAGGCTCACTCCGGGCGAGGAAGAAGAGGTCATGCTGCGCGTGCCGGTAGCGGCCGCGCCATACACCATATTGATAGCGGCCACTTCACTTTCGGCCTGTACAAAAGCGCCGCCGGCATCTGCCATATAGGCGGACATATATTCGGGCACTTCGTTTTGCGGGGTAATGGGATATCCGGCAAAAAAGCGGCATCCGGCGCGGATAGCACCCTCCGCCAAAGCTTCATTTCCTTTACGTAAAGTTTTTTCTGCCATGTTGTTCCTCTTTGCTTTATTTCTCTACGGTAATGGCCACATCCGGGCATACCATATAACACAGGGTGCAGCCGATGCAGTTTTCGGGATGCACCATCTCGGCAGGGAAATAGCCTTTTTTACTAATGGTGTTTGCCTTACCCAGGCATTTTTTGGGGCAGGCGCCGATGCACAGATAACAAGCCTTGCAACGGACGGCGTCCACGGTAATTTTAGGCATGCGTAGCCTCCTTACTCATTGTCATACTCTCATCTAAAGTATATGTTTTTGCAGGGGTGGGGTGCAATAACCCCCAGGGCCCCGCCCCGCCCAATAAAAAATCCCCCAAAGAGCGGGGGATAAAAAGCCAAAGAGAAATGCCGAGGGACAGGATCGAACTGTCGACACCTGGTTTTTCAGACCAGTGCTCTACCACTGAGCTACCTCGGCATTACCTAAATATAATACAAAATTTAGGACACTTCGGCAATATTTTCTGTGTTCTCCGACGGAGAAATATTTTTTATTTTATTAGAAATGACAATTTTTTA